>JBKJOD010000380.1:0-9127 GCA_046593245.1 Phycisphaerales bacterium | reverse complement strand
GACGCTGAAGGATGCCGTGGATGCGCTATTGGCGAAGCTACGCACCGATCACGCGCCAGCGGGCGCACCCCACGCGAAGCACTGGTGTGCGGAGCTGGAGGGGGACTCGATCCTGTCCAGCGAGTATCTGCTGATGAAGCTGATTCTCGGGCAGGAGAACGATATCGATGTCGATGTCGGATGTTCGTTGTCGGAGGTCGGATGTGAGGCGTTTCCGAAGACATCGCGTGTGGGGCGTCAGACGTTCGAGCGGATCGTCAACCATCTGCGGCTGGTGCAGCGCGAGGATGGGACGTGGGGGCAATATCCGGGTTCGCCGCCGGACATCAGCGCGTGCGTGAAGGCCTATCTCGCGCTCAAGGCGTTCGGGGAGCCGATCGACGCGCCGCACATGCGAAAGGCACGGGAGCGGATCATCGCGCTGGGCGGGGCGGAGAAGTGCAACACCTTCAGCACGTTCTATCTCGCGTGCCTGGGGTGCGTGGAGTGGGATGCGTGCCCGGCGATTCCGACGGAGATCGTGCTGCTGCCCCGCTGGTTCCCGTTTCACATGGACAAGGTCAGCGCGTGGACGCGGACGATGCTCCTGCCGCTGGCGATCTGCTGTGCACTCCGCCCGGTGCGGCACCTGAAGAACGCGGACGGCAGCGCGCTGAACATCGACGAGCTGTTCCTGGACCTGCGCTGGAAGACGCAGCTGGCCAAGCCGTTCAATCGCGAAGATCCCGTTTGCTGGAAGAATCTGTTTCTCATCACCGACAAGATGCTCAAGGCGGTGCAGCGATTGAAGCTCTCGCCGATGCGGGCGCAGTCGATCAAGCTGGCGGAGGCGTGGATTCTGGATCGCGTGCGCCCGGAGACCACCGAGGGGCTCGGCGCCATCTTTCCGCCGATGGTGTACTTGCAGGTCGCGTTTCAGGCATTGGGATACAAGCGCGATCATCCGGTGCTGGTGAAGGCGGAGCGCGATCTGGATGACTTCATGGTCGCCGAGCCGCACGCGGACCCGCGGCTGGATCACGTGCGTTTGCAGCCGTGTTTCAGCCCGGTGTGGGACACGGGGATCGCGATGTACGCGCTCACCGAGGCGGGGGTCACGGCGGCAAACAACGCGGAACTGGCGGGCGTCTGCGACTGGTTGATCGCCCGGCAGGTGCGCATGACGGGAGACTGGGTACGGAATCTGCGCGCGGAAGACCGGCATATTCGGCTGGGACATGAGGCCGCGGCGTGGGCGTTTGAATATCACAACGACTGGTACCCGGATGTGGATGACACGGCGATGGTGGCCAAGGCGCTGATGCGGGCGGGCGACCGGCGCGGTCAGAGCATCAACCGTGAGACGGCGGCCAAGGCGTTTCGCTGGATCGTCGCGATGCAGAACGACGACGGTGGCTGGGCGGCTTTCGACAAGACGACGCATCGGGAGTGGATGGAGCATGTCCCCTTCGCGGACCACAACGCGATGCAGGATCCGTCCTGCGCGGACATCACGGGGCGGACGATTGAGTCGCTGGTGACCTGCGGCATGTCTCCTCAGCATCCGGCGGTACTCAAGGCGGTGCGGTATCTGCTGGAGAAGCAGGAGAAGGAAGGATGCTGGTGGGGACGGTGGGGCTGCAACTACGTGTATGGCACGTGGCAGGCGCTGGGCGGGCTGACGTACGCGGGGCTGCCGAAGGATCATCCCGCGATGGCGCGGGCGATTGCGTGGGTCAAGAGCGTGCAGAATGCGGATGGCGGATTCGGCGAGAGCGCGAACTCGTATCTGGATCGCACGCTGATGGGCAAAGGGCCGAGCACGGCGAGTCAGACAGCGTGGGGACTCGCGTGCCTCCTGTATGTCTGCAAGAGCGATGATCCGGCGGTGGAGCGTGCGGTGCGTTGGCTCTGCGATCACCAGTTGTATCAAGACAAGCCGGCGTTTGAACCCGCGTGCTGCACGGGGGTTGAGACGTTTGATGCGGGCACGGATGAACTGAGCGGGACGGACTTTATCGCGGATCGAGCGGGGAGCTGGAGCGAACACTATTTCACGGGGACCGGCTTCCCGAAGATCTTCTATCTGAGGTACAACATGTACCGGCACTATTTCCCGGTGATGTCGCTGGCGCGATATGTGAACATGACTCGGACCGAACGGGTGCGCTGATCCGAGCTGCCCCGGCTCGCAGGATGGTGCCATGCGGACGGCGTGAACTGCCCCGTGCTACACTGCGCGTCGCACCATTGAACCCGGGACGAACTGTTCATGCCCCCCACCACCGACACACGCCAGCGACTGATCGACGCCGCGGCGGAACTTTTCTGGGAACGCGGATACGCCGCGACGGGGCTCTCGGACATTCTGGAATCTGCGGGAGCGCGGGGCGGTAGCTTGTACCATTTCTTTCCCACCAAGGATGATCTGCTGCTCGCGGTGATCGACCACCAGGCCCGGGTGCTGGAAACCACGATCGAGAACACGCTCGCGGCCCACGATGAGCCGCAGAGTAAGGTGCTGGCGTTCGTCGAGTTCTATCGAAGATTTATGGAACGCACCGGCTGCACACTCGGCTGTCCGCTGACGAATCTTTGCGGAGAAGTTGCGGACACCCACGCGACGGCGGCGCTGCGCATCGCGGAGTTCAACGCCCGCATGGCCGCGCGGCTGGCCGAGTGCGTGGCGGCGTGCGAGACGGGGGTGGGCGATTCCACTCGAACTGCGATGGCGATCCTCTCGATGGTGCAGGGAGCAATCATGCAGGCGCGATCGGGAAAGAGCACGCGGGCGATCGAGGCCTGCGCCGAGACGATTGTGCACATGCTCGGCGGTCATGTGGCTTCGCCGGTGGTTGTCGTTCGCTCAGCCGCACGAGTGGAACGCTAGCTGTTTTTTCGCGCCCGCCAGAGCGTGACGGCGTCCGGTTCGCGCGGATACAGCGGCACCAGATCGGCAGGATCGATCGCGGGGAGTCGTGCACCAACACGCAGACACGCCGCAGCATCAAAGATCGGTGGCACGATCGTCCACCCCAACTGTTGGGCGGCGGCGCGCAAGATCGCGGGTAGAAAACTGTCCGCGATGAGCAGCCGGACGCCAGCGGCGTGCAACGCTTCGATGTCCGGCGCGGTGATGATCCGGCCGGGCCGGGCAGCGACTCCAGCATCAAAGACCTGCACCCATGCGCTCTCGCCCTTGCCCGCGAGCGCGACGGCGATGTGCCCGCGCGGGCCGAGATCCGGGAGCGCTTCGATGGCGACACTCGCCGTGGGAACAGCGACGCACCTCGCGCCGGACGCTTCGGCGATCATCTTGCCCGCCGCACACGCTACGCGGACGCTGGTGTAGCCACCCGGGCCGATGCTGACAGCGACTCGCGCGAGCGTTCCGTCGCGCGGCGTGATGCCCGCAGCGCGGAACAGCCGGTCGATCGCGGGCATCAGATCATCGTCGTGACCCCCACGCCCCGACGGACGTACTTGCTCCGTGGCGACGAGTTCCACGTCATGACCGATCAGTCGCCCCAGAGCAACGCCAGGGCCGCGCGTGCCGATATCGATTCCCGATCCGGGATTGGAGCACTCGATCGCGAGGATGTGCTGGGGTGCGCTCATGTTGTGCAAGGCAGGAAGGAGAGGGCGAAACTAATCGTGGCCACTCCCGCCCCGGCCGCGCTTGATGTCGCTGCGGCGTTTCTTACCCTCGATGCGCCGCTCGATGCTGCCGCGCG
Organism: Phycisphaerales bacterium; assembly: GCA_046593245.1. GTDB lineage: Bacteria > Planctomycetota > Phycisphaerae > Phycisphaerales > UBA1924 > UBA4658. Next base: position 5,414 of record JBKJOD010000380.1, on the reverse strand, counting down.
AGGGCTTGGTCTTGCGGCGCACCTTGGGCTCGGCCATTGCCCGAACGATCATCTCGCGGAGTTTCTCCAGGCACGCGCTCTTGTTCTGAGACTGTGAGCGGTGCTCCTGGGCGGTGATGATGAGTTCGCCGCCCCGAGTATGCGAGCGGCCATCTTCGCCGAGGTACGTTTCCGAGCCGATGACGCGATCCCCTGCCTGCGTCCGCAGTCGGTTCTTGGCCCGACCGGAGATGGGCAACTGCTCGAGATCAATCCGAAGCTCGGCCTTAGTCTCAAGCTTGTTGACGTTCTGACCACCCGGACCGGAGGACCGTGCGAACGCAAACCGAAGTGCGACCACGGGGACGCGGACGCCCGGCGCCACTTCCGCGCCGTGGGGCGACAGGCCACTGTCCAGATTGTCCGATCCTGCCACCACGACTTGCTCCCAAGACATCCGCCCCGGCGGTCGGTATGCTCACGTCCTTACGCTGCATTTCGCTCAACCCAGCGGTGCAAAGCGTACCCGCACGGAGCCGACGCATGTTGCACCCGCGTTCAATGCTTGGAGTGATGATTCTGGCCAGCGGGCTGGCCGGCCAAACCTGCCGGGCGGACCTGGACTCGTTCACGTCCCTCTCACTGCGCGAGCCACCCGTACCGGAAACCCCGGCACGTTCCACGGACGCCGCCACGCTGCCGGATCGGTTCGCACCGGAGTGGACGGTTCAGGTTGAGCCGACGATGTGGTTCGTCGGCCCCAGCGGAAAGTTCAAGCTCCCCGTCAGTTCCGGCACCGGGCCTGGGGCATTCACGACCGAGGGGGACAAGATTCGAGTAAATGATGTCGATCTGGATTCCACGCGGATCCGCCCGGCGGGCACGCTCACGCTGGCCAGCGGCAAATGGCGGTTCGCGTTCTGGGGGTCGGAGTACGAACTTGGCCGCTCTAGCACCACTGTGAACTTCGCCGGGCGGCTCGGGGCTGTTGCGTTCGCGCCGGGCGACCAGCTCAAGCTCGATCTTTCACTGGGCACCTATGAGCTGAGCGCGGGATACCGCATCTGGGAGTATGACTTCGCGGAACACACCGCGCAGAAAAGCGCGGCGGTTGCTGCTCAGGTCACTCTCCACCTGCTCGGCGGGGCGCGGCTCTACGACCTGGAGATCAGCGCAGAGAATCTCTCCACACCCGGACGCGCCCAAGGGTCACATGTATTTGTGGAGCCGATGGTCGGCGTTCGCGCCGAGGCGATCATCGACACGGACTTCAGCGTGATCCTGCAACTCACGGCGGGCGGACTGCCACTGGGCTCGACCTCCAGCTACTCCTTTGACCTCGTGACGGCGTTCCAGTGGCGGGCGACGACCAACATCGGTGTGCAGATCGGCTGGCGGCAGCTTGCGTTTGATCTTTCCGACGGCAAGGACCAGGACAAGTTCCAGTATTCCGGTCGGCTGGCTGGGCTGTTTACGGGCGTCGTCATTCGGTTCTGAGCCGGTGTGACCGAACCTGAATGCCGTGCTTCCGCGCGCGGCCATCTCGTGCTGGATACCCACGCGCCCCAGTTTGCCCAGTTTTCCCGAACGCCGCGACTCCCCAACTTCGGTTACTTTGTGACAGTGGCAGAGTGCCCATTTGTTCGTCACCGCCCGGAAGAGGGAGAGAATGTTTGAGAATACCGCAGAACTGTCCACATGCGCCCAAGTTGGGTATTGACCAGAGTTTGCATATCAGCGATACTGGTGCCCGTCGCGGTTCCGGGATCGTCGTGGAGGCACCCCGGCCGAAGGCGACAAGGATTGTTCGTATCGGTCGCTGGTATCAGGTCAGCGGTCATTTAGGTTCTTAGTGGGGTCGCCACGTCGCGACCCCGGACAGTCGGATCGGCATGCGCAACACTCTTCGAGGTGGCGCTGGCCCCGGAGCGTCGGTTTCGTGGCCGCTGCTCCGGCGACAAGATTGGTGTCCGTCGTCTGCCGGAATGCGCTATGCCGACTGTTACGAAAAAAGACCTGATCGATCGGATCGCCAGCGCGACCAAATGTAGCCGTGGTGATGTGAAAAAGATCGTGCAGCAGTTTCTCGATGACGTGATCGACGAGCTCGGCAAGGGGAATCGGCTGGAGTTCAGAGACTTCGGAGTGCTGGAGACGAAGTCACGAGCGCCGCGGATGGCCCAGAACCCCAAGACCCTGCAGCGGGTGAGCGTTCCGGCGAAGAGGACGGTGAAGTTCAAGGTGGGGCGGCTGCTCAAGGCGCGGCTGGATGGCAGGGAACCGGGGCCGCGGATCGTGATCTCGCCGGACGCAGGCGCAAACGCGCTTGGCAAGGGGCGGGCAAAGAGCGCGAACTGAGAGTGGCTGGGAGCAAGAGAGCCGCTTGCATGAGAGTGTGCCCTGCTCTCGCGCGAAACATTTCCACGGCATCGGCTTGCCAACTCCGACATTTCGAGGGTGCAAACCACTCAAAGAAAAAAGCCCCGACACGGTCGGGGCTTCTCGTATTCGAGTTGATTGCGTTGCTTATGGGCAGCCGGAGAACCAGGCACCGAGGAAGTCGAAGATGTCCTGGGCGTTCAGGCCATTGACGCCGTTGTAGTCGGCACGAATGTCGCCAGCGAACCAGGCGCTCAGGTAATCGAAGATGTCCTGAGCTTCCAGCTGGCCGGAGTTGTTGAAGTCGGCGCGGCAAGAGGGCGGATCGCCGGGGACTGGGATGCCCGTGATGTCGATGAAGTTCGCATCCGTGACCTGGACACCGGGCTTGAAGAGGGAGACACGAACCGGGGAGTTGGCGGCTGTCTTGGGTGGCTGGTTGGCGACGAAGCGGAAGTTATAGAGCGTGGACCAACGTATGGCGTTCGCGTTCGCGTTGGTCGAATAGGGATCGGTCGTCCATGCGATTGCGTTCGCGGTGATAGCGTTGTCCCAGGGCTTCAGGGCGAAGGGCTCGCCGGAGTGGTACTCCGGAGCGTGGAAACCGACCTCCGCGATTTGCAGTGCGGTCGAAGAGGATTTGGGAATGCTGAATCCGGCCGCGCTGCGGTCGGAGTTCATGTTGAACACGGCATACTCATACGACCAGAATCCGCCGCCCATGTTCGTGACTTTAGCGCCGACGTAGAAGCGACCATCGTTGGGAGCGTTTCCGGTGGCGATGACAACCGAGGGATCCGCGGCCTGCCACGCGTCAATCGCGGGGTGCATCGGCACGGTGAGATTGCCCGGGCCGGAGGTGAAGTCCATGCTGTAATACTGCTGGTTGCATCCTGTAGGACCGGTGACAAGATTGCCGACGGCGATCTTGCGGTATGAGTAGTTGTCGTAGCGCTCGGTGGGCCACTCGTCGGTCATGATGTACACGACTTCACCGAAGTATTGAGCGCCTGTGGGGTTGGTCGAGGCGTTGTAGCGCGGGTAGTTCGCGGGGTCTAAATCAGACGTGCGAACGAGCAGACGCTTGTTCAGGCAGGTATTCGAGTTGGAACCCTGGCGAACATACGGATACGGATACACGCCCGTCCACGCCTGGATTTCTGAACGGGGACCAAGGTAGCCCTGGCTGCCGTTGAGGCCTTGGCCATAGGTGTCGGTCGCGCGGCCGTCGCCGAGCCAGTCGCAGCCACCAGCGGAGTTGTGATCAGTCACGCAACCGGTGGTTCCAGCGGCGGCGCCGCGGATGTTCAGGCAGCCCTGCTGGCCGCCGCTGCTGTTGCCGGTGGAGCAGTTGTCCGCGGCGCAGAAGCCGTGCTTGAGCCAGGACATACCGATCTGCTCGAAGCGACCGTTGAAGGAGCGATAGACCGCGCCACCGATGACGGGGTGCTGGTTGTTGTTGGCGATCCAGATCGCGCCGTTCGCCCCGATGTTGCAGGAGTCGGAGCCGAGGGCATACGCGGCCCAACCGTTGGCCGCTCCGTAGCCGCCGATGCCGCCGCTGGACGAGTCGTAGGAACCACCGACGCTGGACACAATCACGTCCGGGTATTGGCCGATCCGGGGGCCGATCTGGGCGAGGGCGGAACCCGCGACGCAGAGAACCGCGGCGACCGAGACGATGGCTTTCGAAGCGTGCATCCGCATTGATGCCTCCAAATCCTGAGATGTCCGTCAATCCGTTGCTGCACGCGGTAGACACCCGCGCGCATCCAATCCAAACCGTTCCCCGAAGAGAACTGAAGCATAACTGATTCGTTCGACAATTACCGCGCGGATTCAAGACAATCCGGCCGTCGGCCCAAGTTTGCCATCTTTACAGAAAGAAACCACCTTGGACATGAAATGAATACCAGGGTTTATACGGGCATCTCGATTCGATCACCCACAAGTGGGTACGTGGACCGACTTGTGGGAACGGTCGCAGGGAGTTTCCCTACGATTTCAACCATGGACTGGTTCATTGTTGTCGTCGGGGTGCTTTTGCTGGTCATCGCGACTCCGATCGCGCTGGCGTGGTGGAAACTTGCGCGGAAAGCAGCACCGTACGGGGATGAACGATCCACCGAGAAGATGCCAGCGCGGGATGAGTCGGAAGTGATCGTTTTGCACAGCGGCGAGCAGAAACGCGGCGGGTAACACACTTCCCTCTGCACACCCCATTGCCGACCCAACTACACACTGTGCCCAGATACAAAATGACCATCGCCTATGACGGCACCGACTTCTGCGGGTGGCAGAAGCAGACGCCGTATGAGGATTCCGTGCCGGAGGGGTTGTCGCTGGGGGCGGTGGTTGCGGAACCGACGAGCAATGTGACCGAGGATGAGGGTGTTGGCGATGGCGCATCCGTCGCGGCTGTTCGAGAACGAATCGTGCTGCGCACGGTGCAGGAAGTTGTGGAGCGCGCGGTCCGCGAGGTGGTGCGCGAGCCGATCGTGCTGATCGGCGCCAGCCGGACGGATTCGGGCGTGCACGCGCGCGGGCAGGTGGGGGCGTTCACGTGTGCGAATGGCGAGACGCGCGGCATCGGGTGGCCTGCGGAGCGCGGGACCGCAGGGATGGTGAAGGCGATCAATGCGCGGCTGCCGCGGGATGTGCTGGTGATGGACATCCAGCCGACGGAAGAGGATTTCAACCCGATTCGCGGTGCGACTCGGAAGTTGTACACGTACACGATCTGGAACTCGACGAGCCGGCCGCTGTGGGATCGGCGAACGGCGGTGCATGTCTGGGACCGGCTGGATGTGAACGCGATGCGCGAGGCAGGGAGCATCATCGAAGGGGAGCATGACTTCGCGGCGTTCGCGGCGGCGGGGCATGGGCGGCTAAGTACGGTGCGGACGGTATACGCGTGCCGCGTGCGTGAGGCGGAAGCAGTCGGAGATGCCGATGCGCGGCGGATCGTGTTCGAAGTGGAAGGCAACGGGTTTCTGTGGAACATGGTGCGGATCATCGCGGGGACTCTGGCGGAGGCGGGGCGGGGGCGGATAAAG
>JBKJOD010000198.1:0-4485 GCA_046593245.1 Phycisphaerales bacterium | reverse complement strand
TGGCGTGGGACAAGCAGCGCCCGATGCGCATCCACTTCATGGGGTACAACAACTACTACAAGGGACTGCATGTTGTCGCGGAGGCGCTGGAGATGATGGACCCGGCGCATCTGCGGCAGATTGATCTCTCGATCTTCGCGCTGGATGGGCATCGGATCGAGTGGATGTTCCGGCGGCTGGAGCCGCGGCTGGCGCGGCTCACGTTCAAGGGTGAGTACAACTACCACGACATCCCGTGGATGCTGGGCGGGAAGGACTTCACTCTGGTGCCAAGCGTGTGGTGGGACAATGCGCCGCAGACGGTGTTTGAGTCCATGGCGTGCGGAGTGCCGGTGCTGGGGGCTGACATCGGGGGCATTCCGGACTTCGTGCGCGATGGATACAACGGTTTACTGTTCACGGCAAACTCGCGCGAGTCGCTCAAGCGCACGATGGTGCGGGCGATTGAGGATCCGCACATGGCGTGGGGGCTGCGGGCGAATGTGACGCCGCCGCGCTCGATTGAGGATCATGCGGTGGATATGGAGCGGGTATATGCGGGCGAGCGGCCCGCGCCGTATGTTGCGCCAGCGGACCGGGTGCAGGTGCGGATCGCCTCCGATGTTGGGAAGCCGGGGGCCACGATCAGGAGTTGACCCGAGCCGATTTTGGGGGTTGTGACTCCTACAGTTGCCGCCCATCTCACCAGCCACTCCGAGAGTGATGCACCGAGTGTCCACAATCGCAGAACAACAAGTTGCTCGTCCTGTTCACGCCGCCGGCTCGCCGGTGGTGGCGGGGTCGCCGTCGGCCGGTGAGGGATCGGCGGTATCAACGGCGCGGGTGTGCGCGGTGATCGTGACGTGGAATCGCAAGTCGTATGTGACAAACGTGCTGCACGCGCTGGCGAAGCAGACGTATCCCCGGATTCTGCTGGATGTGGTGGTGGTGGACAACTCAGGGACGGACGGAACGCTGGAGCATCTGTGCGCGGCGTTCAATCCCGAGCGCGTGGTGGACAACGACACGGAGAAGGCGCACGAGCCGAGGTTTGGTCAGCCGCGGGCGCGTGAGTGGGAGCCAGCGGGGCAGCCGGGGGCATCCAACACGCTGGGATTGTCGTCGCTCTCGGTGGTGCGCAATCGCGCGAACATGGGCGGGTGTGGCGGGTTCAACACGGGGTTTGCGTTCGTCGAGCACTGGTTCTGCCAGAACGGTCTGCCGGGGCCGGACTTTGTGTGGCTGGTGGATGATGATGTTGATCTGCCCAGTGATGCGCTGGCGAACCTGGTGCGAGTGATGGAGTCGGACCCGCAGATCGGGCTGGTGGGGTCGCGGACGTGCGATATCAATGAGCGGGCGCGGACGATCGAGACGACGATCTACTTCAACTCCGAAGCGGGGACGATGCAGGATGATGCGCCCGCGGGGCACGCGCGGCATGATGAGCACAAGCAGTGGATACAGAAGGTGGGCGGGCCGCGCGGGCAGGGAGGGGCGGAGGGGTATCGCGGGACGATGAATGTTGATGTAGTATCCGCGTGTTCGATGCTGTCGCGGTGGCGCGCGGTGTTGGGCGCGGCTACGCCGGATGGGAAGTCGCGAGCGGGCGGCGTCGGGTTCTGGGATCACAGGTATTTCATTTACTGCGATGACGCGGATTGGTGCCTGCGGTTCGCGCGGGCGGGCTGGCGCGTGGTGCTGTCGCTGGACGCGGTGGTGTTTCATACGCCGTGGAATCTGTAACTGACGCCAGCGCGGATTTACTACGCGAACCGAAACCGGCTGTGGATGGTGCAGAAGACACTGCCCGAGCAGCGGCTGCGCGAGGTGACCGAGAAGGCGATGCGATCGTTTCTGTTTGATTCGATGCACGCGGCGGCGCATCGGCGGCAGTTCCACGCGCGGATCATTCTGCGAACCGGTCTGGACGCCGCGGAGAATGTCGCGGGGAAGACGGGCTCGGATGGGCCGCCCGCGATGCCGACGGGGCAGGCGTTTGCGCAGGCGGGCGTGCTGCGCGGCGGGCGGGTCGCGGTGTTGGCGAGTTCGGCCGATGCGCTGCGGCACTTTGCCCAGGTGCAGCGCGTGGTGCGCGAGCATGTGCAGCAGACGCCGGGGGAGGTGGAGCCGGTGTGGATTCCGATCGTGCGGAACGATGTGGCGAATCCACCGGCTGGCGCGATGATTTATGGAAGGCATCTGGCATCGCGGCTCAAGAAACAGTGGCATGTGCTGCTGAAGCGGCCGCGGGCGGTGGTGGTGCTGGATCAGGTGAATGATTTTCCGGTGCTGCTGTGTGCGCCGTGGACGATTCATGTGGACTCGAAGAAGCCGGAGATGGCGCAGATCGAGCGGGATGGATGGATGGCGCGGCTTGGGTTCGCGTGGCGATGGATGCGGGCGCGCCCGAAGCTGCTGCGATATGCACGGACGGTGAAGCCGTTTGTTGCGGGGACGCGCTACGGATGAGCGATGGGCAGCATCAACACGAGCGGATGACGGGCGACCAGACGCGCGTGGTCGAGCATGTGTGGGCGCGCAGTGCGCGGCCATTGATGGTGGCGATGCTGGGCTGGGCGCGGATATCCAGTCAGGGGCGCGAGGGGAGCGGGTACAACCTGAGCAAGAGCGAGCTGGCGCGGGGGCTGGTCCTCTCCGGGCACACGGTGAAGTATCTCGCGGCGGGGATGACCAATCGGCTTGGCTTCCTGAAAGCTGGTGAGCCGTTCATCGAGCGCCGCGAGGAGTGGGGCGGGATCGAGTGCTTCGAGCTGCGGAACAGCCCGAATGTATCGCCGGCGGCGTTCAACTTTACGAACACCGTGACCGAGATCGCGGAGCCGCACTCCACAAAGCTGGTGCTGGAGTGGCTGAAGTCGGTGGGCGCGGAAGTTGTGCATATCCATTCGCAAGAGGGATACGCGCTGGATCTGATTCCGACGGTCGAGCGAGCGGGGATTCCGGTGGTGGTGACGCCGCACAACTACTGGTTTGTGTGCCCGCAGGTGGATCTGCTGGAGCGCGAGCGAACGGTGTGTCTGGATTACGAGGGCGGGCGGAAGTGCGAGGGGTGCCTGCCGGGGAAGGATGTCGCCAAGCTGCGGAACACGCGGGCGTGGGGGCAGACGCTGGAGCATCATGTCGGGCTGTACGCGGCGGATGTTGTGCGCAAAGCGGCGTATGGCATAAAGCCGCTGCTGCGGCGGGTGCGACATGGTCACGTGTCGCTGCGGCATGTTGACCCCGCGCTGAATCCTGAGCGACTGCACGATCCGGAGCTTGCGCTGGGGTTCGAGACGGTGCGGCGTGATCCGGAGCGCGGGACGAGTATCACGCACAAGCCGCCGATGGGGAAGGCAGACCACGCGGTGGACTTTGCACAATCGGAGTGGGATACGAATGAGCGCGTGCTGGCCGGGAGTGCGAAGGCGAAGGTCTCGCTGAACATCTACGGGGAGCGTCGGCAGGCGGGCGTGGGGGCGCTGGCGGCGGCGTCGCTGGTGATTCCGCCGAGTGACTATCTGCGCAAGGTGCATGTGGAGATGGGGGTGCCGGAGAAGAAGACGCGCTGGGTGCGGCTGGGGCAGCCGCACTTTGATCAGATCAATCGGCGCGCGCGGAGATCGCCGTATTACGAGAAGTCGCCGTGGAGCGCATCGAGTGAGGATCGGCCGCTGCGCCTTGCGTTTTTCGGAACTGTGCGGCCGAACAAGGGGCTGGAGGTGCTGGCTCGCGCGATTCCGCTGCTGGAGCAGTCGGTGCGTGAGCGGTGCCAGTTCATCATTCGGGCGCAGGGGTATGAGTTCGGGTATCGCAAGCGCCTGGCGCAGTTTCCGGAGGTGAGCGTGTGGTGCGGGTATGACCTGTACCAGCTCATCTCATCGGCGGGGGAATATGACGTGGGGATTCTGAGCCATATATGGCTGGAAAACTCGCCCTTGGTGCTGCTGGAGAACTTCCACGCGGGGAAGATGGTGATCTGTTCGCGGCTGGGCGGGCCGGTGGACTGGGTCCGCGATCCGCGCGAGCATCCGACGGAGTACAACGGGTTGTTCTTCACGGGCGGGGCTGAGGAGCAGCTCGCGGACTGCATCACGCGGCTGGTGCGCGGCGAGGTGGCGATACCGTCGCCACGGGAGATACATGAGCGGACGACGTTGCGCTCATACCCGGGGCATGTGGCAGAGGTGGAGGGGATTTATCAGGAAGTGGTGAGGGGGAAGAGGGGGGGAGGGGAGTGAGTGGGGGGTGGGGAATGGGCAGTGGGGTGATAGGAATTGGAAAAGAGAGTGCCGTGGTCGAGTCGATTTGCACTCGGCCACGTAGTTGCAACGGGCGTGGCCGGCTCAGAGCAGCCGACCACGGCACCCACCCACCCCTTGTTTTGCTTCACTACCCGCGATGAATGGTTGCTTCGATCAGGCCGTGGGGTTCGTCGGTGGGGATGAAGATTTCGTTGTTGTTGGTCATGCCGAAGGGCTTGAGGTTGGCGAGCAGGCAATG
>JBKJOD010000154.1:0-2508 GCA_046593245.1 Phycisphaerales bacterium | reverse complement strand
GAGCATCCGCTTCCCTTCGTAGCTGCCCAGCGCCTGCATCGCCGCGTCGTTGATGATCTTCACCGGGCGGCCAAATGCCTTCTTGAAATCAAAGCCCACCCACCCACGTCCGAGATTGTGCGGCTCGCTGAAAATGCATCCGTGGAGCACCGCGCCCGGGTAGCCGATCGTGACGGCCGCGTATTGCCAACCGACGATGATCTTTCGGACGGCGGCAACCATGTTCCTGGCCGTCATCTTCGGGCCGGACGGGATTTCCATCTCCTTTTTGTGACCCGTGGCGCTCACCTTGACGTGCGTGCCGCCAACATCAATGACCAGGATGTTCATGTGCTTCATGTCCATTTACCCTTTGTGCGCCGGGGCCGAGTCGGCGACCGCCACTTGGAAATCCTTCCCCTCCCATGTCTCTGACCACAGGAATGTGAAGACGAGGTTGGCTCCGGCGGGGAGTTTGTCCGATGGTAAATCCGCGAACCAGCAGCCGAGACCCGAATCACGCGTGTCCAGGTCGTTCACCGTCTTCCAGTCGTCGAAGCTCCAATGGATACGGGCCGCTTTGTCGGTGATGATGCGGAGCGTCTTCCCCTGTGCGATCCGCTGCAACTGGTGAGCGAGCGTCCACATCTCGATTGTGCTGCCCGCCTTGCCCTTGGCGTAGCGCTCATATACCGGCTCGATGCGATCAAAGCACACGCCGTCCTTGTGGCTGCGCACGAGGGATACATACTCGGCGTGCGACCAGCACAGCGGCATGGCCGAGCCGCTCGGGCGGCCGCGCTTCATGAGCCCGTCGGACAGGTCGTCGGCATCCCACAACTGCTCGGGCAACATGCCGCCCTCGTTGGCGGATTTCTCCATCGTCTGGATGAACGGGAGCGGATCGCGTCCCGCGGCCAGTTCGTAGTGCCCGCGTTCGCCCGTCAGGATCGGCCAGCAGCGCCCCTCGCCGGTCCCGTCGTAGGCCCCGCCGTCGGCCTTCTGCCCGTAGCCGTCGTGGTTGTAGCGCCGCCAGCACGGGCCTTGCGGGAGGTCACGTTTGAGCACCGTGTCCATCATTGTGATGGAGTCAACGATCAGCGGGTCATCCGCGGCACGAACCCCCAGCCGGACAAGTTGAAGAAAATCGCCGCTGACGACGTTGCGGGCCGGATAGGCGCCTCCGCCGTTGCCCACAACGAGCTCTGCCTCATCCGGGTCGGGAGTCGCCACGGGCTGTGTGGGATCGGCGGGAGTGATGCGGATGTAGTGCCGCGGCTTGTCCTTCACCAGTTCACCGCGAGTGGTGACGGTCCATTCCTCCAGGTGTGCCGAGAGCCAATCGGCGTACGCCAGCAGGAAGTCCGCGGTCGGCGCGTAACTTCTCGCGCGGGCAATGTCCGCCGCGCACACAAGGCCTGCGATCGTCGTCGCCAGCGTCGAGGGCGAGTACCCGGAGTTCTCCTCCCACCGTTCCTGCGCCGTCACCGGCCCGTGCAGAATCAGATACCGCGCGGCGCGCGACACCAGCGTCCACGGATCAAACTCGCGGAGCGCATTGGCCCGCTGCAAGCGCCAGGCGAGGAGGATCGGCGCCGCGACCTGATCCAGTTGAACGCCTTTCCAGTACGCCTCGCCGCTGATCGAACTGTTCTGCGGCACGCTGCCGTCGGTCGCCTGGACGCACGCCAGCCAGATCAGCGCCCGCAAGGGCGACTCGGTCTGGCCGCAGGCGAGCAGCGCGGTGGCCGTTTGCACCATGTCGCGCGTCCACACCAGGTGATACCCGGCCCGGTCGGTGTCGTCCTTGGTGTCGCCCCACGGGATGCTCAGCGACGCGACGAACGCGCCCTGAAAGGTTTTGTCCTCATGCGCCAGCAGCAGGCATCGGCTCAGGCGCATCAGCGAACCGTCATCCCCGGTGTGAGCGCTCAGATCGAGGTCGCCACGGGCCTGCTGCCATTGGCGGACATACCTCTCGCGCTGGCGCTCAAAGGGAGTGGCGAGCGCTTGCAACAGGTGCGTCGAGGCGCTGTGGGGCGTACGGCCAAACCCGACGCCCAGCGTGAACTCCATGCCATGTGACAGATCAATCTCCGCGGTGAGGGCAATGTTGCCGTTCTCGGCGTGATCAAACTTCCAGTCCATCTTGAAGTTGTCCATCAGGTCCCGCCAGCCGTCGCTGGACCCGACGTAGCCGACGGAGCGCCGCGTGAAATCGGGCTCGCACCCGAAGGACATGTCGATGTCCTCGCGGTGGGCGTCGAAGAGCTTTCTGCCGTTCAAGTTACACCAACAGGCGGAGTTGTTCTTGCCCGTGCCCTTGAGGTGGGGAGCGAGCAGCGCGAACACCCGCAGTTTGCTGCGCAGCGTCGGGTCCGTGATCTCCAGGCGCGTGTGCATCAGCAGCACCGACGTGTGCGGGTCCACCACGATTTCTTTGATGAGGCGGTAGCGGCCCTTGGGGTCCGAGTTGGTGAGCCGGTAGAGCAGCGCATTCTGCTCGGGGTATTCGAGCGTGTGGAGCAG
>JBKJOD010000121.1:0-12195 GCA_046593245.1 Phycisphaerales bacterium | reverse complement strand
GGCTTTGCGCGCGCAAAGCCGCACAACCAAAAACCCGAATCTCCAGAATTGTCAGATTATTTTCAACCAGTGCTGACAAGCACTTACGCACGTTTTCCACATGAAACTGTGCGGCTTTGCGCGCGCAAATCTGCATCTCGGCCCCTCTATAGAGCCGCCTTTTTTCTTCCGGCTCAATTTGCGATTTGCCATTTTTTCCGGAGCCCCCCATGTCCCCCTACGCCACAGAACTCGCCAGTGCCCGCCTCGATGCCCTCCGCACCCTCATCGACGCGCTCAACGAGGCCGAAACTCCCGATGAAAAACGCCGCTGCGCCGTCGCCATATTCAACGCCCCCGACCCCTGCGAGCTCGACGATGCGATCGAACTCGAAGATGACGACGACGACGATGACCACGCCGAAGATGCGGATGCCGAAGATGAAGACAGCTCCGCCGCCCATGCCCGCCCTCAGGACGTCGAGGTCGATGCTCAACACGAGGGTCCGCCCCATCGCGCCGCCCCCGCGCTGCTCGATTCCTCCTCGTCGTGCTCAGCCGCCGTTCGAGAGCACCTCACCCGCATTCCCCCGGATGTCCTCGCCCGACTCACCAACACTGAGCTCATTTCCAGGGTCAGGGCGATCACTGAGAGCGTCAGGTCCAATCAACCTGCCGCGCCTCCATGACGTTTCGCAGGGCGGTTGTGTGGGCTCTCTTCTGGTGCCGTGATTCACCGTGTGCCAGCTTCAGATCGCCCGCGGCACCGCCGCCGGGTCCGGAATCCACCGATGAATCGCCCGCCGCGCGATGGCGATCGCGCCCGCCAGCAGGAGCCACCAGATGAGCCCGCCCACCATGATGCGAATCAGAAACGCAATCGTCTGCGTCAGCGCACTCACGCCGCCTGTCCACGCGTTGGACATCTCATTGGAGAACCCGTCAAACAGCGAAGAGGGCTTGGCGACTGGCTTCTCGGAACTATCCGGGCGAATGAGCACGAGGATGGATGCGAGCGAAATCTGGCGGCCGAGCGTGTCGCGCCGCCCCTGCAACTGCTCGATGCTGGCGCGGATCGAAGAGAGCTTGTCGCGGAGTTCAAGGATGTCCTTGAGCTGGGCATCTTTACGTGATTCAAGCAGCTTGAGAACCTCGCACTCAACTTGCCGCTCATTCCGCAGTCGCGCATCCAGATCAACAACCTGCGCCGAGACATCATCCCCCGTCGCGTTTTCCGAGTCGATCTTGCCCAGTGTTCGGAGCGAGTTCAACACCTCATCCATCCGTGACGCCGCCACCCGCAGCGTCAGCTGCGCCCGCGCCTCGTTTCCCTGCCCGGTCAGCGTGGAGCCCTCGACGAACTCGCCCAGGTCCAACCGCAGCAGGTGCTGGCACTTGGCAAAGGTGTCGCGAGCATCGGGAACGGCGAGTTCGAGCGTGGCTTTGCGGATGACCGAGCGTGAGGAATCGAGCTTTGCGCGTTCCGACAGAGTCTCGTCCCCGGGAACTGATTTGGCAGCATATTGCGAGGGAGCCGTGCGAGCACGCGTTTCGTTCCATTCGCCTTGTCCGAGGTCCCGCGCATGCGTTGAAGCATCAGGAGCGAAAAGAGAATCGGCACTCTCGATGGCCACGCTGCCAACCGAAAATCGTCTGCCAAGGTGAACCGATTCGAAACTGGGGAGCATGATGCCGACGGCGAGAACAATGATCGCCGCGGCGGAGATGAGTGTGATGGCGAGTTTGAGGCGAGAACGTGGAGCAACCCGTCTCGCCGCATGCTGATCCAGCGCGTCCCGCCAGAGCGCGGTCGGTTCGCCGGCATAGGTGGTGAGCGCGCGGAGGTTGGCTTCCAGTGCCGGATCGGCGAGCGGAGAGTCGGTGCTGGGATTGGAAGCAGGTGTTGTCATGGGTGGGCTCCGGCGTGGGTGGCCCGGATGAGGTGGAGACTTGTTTGATCTTGGAATGCTCCTCTCGCTTACGAGAGGGGCTCTTTGAGGCCGGAGCGGAGCGTGGTGAGCGTGGTGTGGAGGCGGGACTTGAGTGTGCCCACGGGGATGTCGAGAACTTCGGCGGCTTGCGGGTGGGACAGGCCGTTGTGGTAGCAGAGAAGGATCAGGAGTTTCTGGTCGCCAGAGAGTGTGTCGATGGTGGTGCGGAGGTGCGCGAGGTCGGGGGAGTGAAGGTCTGCTGCAGTCGTTGCAACGCCACTGGCAGGCAAGCTGCCAATGCCACCGTTTGTGATCCTGAAGCGGGCGTTCTTGCCGCGGGCGTCTTTGCAGGCGTTAATAAGGATGCGGTAGAGCCAGGTCTTGACGGACGAGCCGGAGCGAAACGAGCGGCCGTACTTGATGACGCGGAGCCATGTGTCCTGAACGGCTTCGAGCGCGAGATCGCGCCGGCCCGTCAGCCCGCATGCAAGCCCGAGGAGTTGCGCCTCGTGGCGCGACGCAAGCTGCCCGAGCGCCTCCCGATCGCCCTTCAGGAAGCGGGCGAGGAGATGCTCATCCGTCGGAGTGGCAGCCGCGGACGACGGGATAACTGCGGTGGGATCGGGCTGGAAGTCAGCCGCGACCTCCACCTCACCCACCCCTGGAGCCCCGAGAAGTTCGGACGCGGGCGGAAGGGTCATCGGGGGTTAGACCGGGGTGGGGAGGGAGTGGTTCGGATTTGGCAGAAAAAAATGCAAGAAGCCACTCGGGCCGCGGCGGCCCGAACATGGGCTGGAAAGCCCCTGCCACGTCAATCAGCGGCCTAGGCGGCTGAGAATCTTGTCCAGGATCAGCCGCGCCTTGGACTCGCTGCCAAACGGGCCGACGTTGGCCTCAATCTGGGTGACTTTGTCGGACTGGCGGGCGAGTTCGACGCTGATGAGAGAGTTGTCGGCTTCGCGGGACTTGATCACGCCTTTCATCACGTCTTTGTTGGACTCCTGGGTCGTGTACCCCATGTCATCCATGGCGCGCTTGGAGGCCTCGAAGCAGTCGTCCAGCGAGCGATCGACTGTGGTGTAGATATTGCCGGTCGTCTTGTTGAACGTGACGGCGGTGTTGGAGTTGCCCGCGGACTGCGTGGATGTGCAGCCGGAGAGCGTTGTGAGCGCGAGGGCGGCGAGCGCGGCGGACGTGACGATGCGATTCATGGGAAAGCTCCTGTTGACCATCGGTGCGATGGGTACAGGAAGATATCACCAAAGCGAGGTGAAGGGCGGATGAGGGTGCCGTGGGGAAACTATCAGCAGGGGCCGAACCAGACCGCGAGGAAGTCAAAGATGTCCTGCACGGTGATGCCGTTCACGCCGTTGAAGTCGGCAGTGGGCAGGCCGCTGAACCACGCGGAAAGGAAGTCGAAAATGTCCTGCACCGTGGTGCCGCCGGCGCCGTTGAAGTCGGCGTTGCACGGCCCGGCCGCACGCCAGAGAACCGTGTTGGGAACCGTGATGCGGCCCTGGCCGGGATAGGCGTAGGAGAGGACGAGCTGGGTGTTGCCAACGTAGTTGGTGTACTCGATCTTGATAGCATGACGGCCGGGTGCGAGCGCGATGGAGCCGGTGGCCTCGCCGACGGTTTGCACAGAGCCGTTGGTGACGATGACCTGGTTGCCGATGCTGACGCGCGAGAGATCATCCGAGACGGTCCAGAACTGGTAGAAGGCGGTTGTGGGAACCTGGATGAAGCCGGTGAAGATTGCACCGACTGCGAAGTTCCGGTTGGAGCCGACAGCGTTTCCGGTGGAGAGCGGGTAGTTGATCTGCGAGACCACGTTGGTGCCGAAGGAGGGGAAGGTGGTGAGGTCGGGCATGGTGCCGTAGAGCGTGACGGAGTTGTCCGGATTGCGGATGTCGTAGTACGTGGCTTTCAACCCGGACAGAACTGCCGTGTATGGCTGGTCCGGCGCGCGCGGCGTGATGATGGTTACGTATACCGGCACCGTTTGTGTTCCGGCGGAGTAGTTGAATGAATCCTCAGCGCCGGCGACGTTCGCAGGGGGGGTGTAGGTGATCTGGTCGCGCCCGCCGGGGCCTGTCCCCACCGAGCGGACAACGGTGCCGCCAAGTGCGGAGAATCCGGAAGGAATGTTGAAGGTCACAATCGGCGAGGTGCAGATGATCCCGGTGCCGTCATTGGCCAGCACATCGATGGTCACGACCTGATTCGGAAGAATCGAGGCGGAGTCCGGGAGGGCATCGGGAACGGCGTTGGCCAGGCAGGTGAAGCTCCCGATATTTGTGGTGTATTGCGAAGTTGACTGGGCGCTGAAAATGGTCGCGGGTGCACCGGCGTTGATGCCGGAGTTCATGATGTTTGAGCCGCTGGCATCATCGTGAGTGAACGAAAAGTTGTGGCCAATCTCATGGGCGCTGACCTGATACCGGGCACCGAGATTGGAAGTGAAGCGGGATTGCACGATGCCGTACCTGCTGTTGCCGCACACCACGTTGACATACGCCAGCCCGATGACCGAACCGTTGAAGTTGCGGCCGGAAAACAGGTGCACGAGGTCCGGCGTGGTCGCGCTGAGATTGTTCCAGAACGTGCGCGAGGTGGAAAGAATGGTCCCAGAGTCCGCCTCGGTGGGCGGGAGCGGGAACGCGTTGTACGGGTCGGCGGCATTGGTGGCGCGGACGACGACGCGCTGCAGCGCAAATCGCACCTGTGGCACGAATCCCGCGGTGTTGCGGTACAGAGCGTTCATGCCGAGAATGACGACCTCAACATCCTGCACGCAGCTGGTGGCCGATGCGCCGTTGAGGGTGTAGAAGGGCCAGTCGCACTCGGCCGTAAGCTCTACGTAGCGGCAGGTGCCGGGGCCGCGCGGGATGAAGGTGGGGGTGGCGGCGGCGTTGGCCTTGCACTGCACGCAGTCATCGACGCCGCAGGTGGCGTGCAGGGGGAGAATGTCGGCGGAGGTGAAGAGCGCGTGGAGTGCGGGATCGAGCCGCGCGGCGGATGCGCCGGCGTCGGCGAAGGGCTGGATGAAGCGGAGCGGCGCGCCGGGCTGCGCGGGCACGATGGTGGCGCGGAGGAGGTTGTGCGAAACGGAGGCAAAGAGTTCATCGCCGGTGACCGGATCGGTGCCGTGGAAAGTGGTTGATGGCGGCGCGGGTTGTTCGTGGTCGCCGGTGTCGTCGGAGACGATGAGCTTGAAGTTCGGGGAGCGGAGCGGATAGGGATCCAGCAGAAAGGTGACGGCGTGCGGCTTGGCGGGGGTGCCGAGGTCAAGCGTGCAGGAGAGCGAGGGAGTGAGTGATGGGGCCGCGGTGGGCGCGGGGGCGATGAGGGGGGAGATGACGGCGCAGGACTTGAGGTGGAGCGCCGTGAGGACATCGGGCGAGGGCGCGGCATCGCGATCCGCGGCAACGGCGTGCAGTGTGGGGAGTGAGATTGCCGCGAATAGCGAGGAGGCGAGGAGGATTCGGCGCATGCGGGGCTCACTCATGTAGCGGGATGGATGGGAAGTAGGAGTGGGGAGTGTACATCAGGAGGATGGGAAAGCACGGGATTCTCGAGCGTATGTGGAGGTTCATGGAGGCCAGAGAAAGGCATCCGGGCCGGGGCGGCCCGGACATGGGCTGGAAAGCCCATGCCACGAAGGCGCGGTATGCTGCGAGCTATGGATCTATCACTTGTTGGAAAGCGGGCGCTGGTGTGCGGATCGACGGGCGGCATCGGGCGGGCGGCGGCGGTGGAGCTTGCGCTCCTGGGGGCGGAGGTGACATTGCTGGCGCGGAACGGCGAGAAGCTCGCGGCGACGCGGGATGCGCTGGATGCGTCGCAGGGGCAGATGCACGACTGGACGGAGGCGGATTTTTCGGATGTGGGGAGTGTGCATCAGGCCGCGCTGGCGCTCAAGAGCGGCGGACGCGTGTATCACATTCTGGTCAATAACACGGGCGGGCCTCCCGGCGGGACGGCGATGGAAGCGACGCCGGAGCAGTTTCTGGCGGCGTTCAACGCGCATCTGGTGTGCAGCCAGTTGCTGACGCAGACGCTGGTGCCGGGGATGAAGCACGCGAAGTACGGGCGAATCGTGAATGTGATCTCGACGAGCGTGAAGGCGCCGATTCCGAATCTGGGCGTGAGCAACACCATCCGCGGGGCCGTGGCTTCGTGGGCGAAGACATTGGCGAACGAGCTGGGTGGATTCGGCATCACCGTGAACAACGTGCTGCCGGGATTCACGAGCACGGAGCGGCTGGCGTCGCTGCTGGGCACGCGGGCGCAGAAGGCGGGCGTGCCGCAGGAGCAGGTGGAAAAGGAACTGATCGCGACGATTCCGGCGGGGCGATTCGGAAAGCCGGAAGAGCTTGGTGGCGTGATCGCGTTCCTGTGCTCACCCGCGGCGGGGTATGTGAACGGGATCAATGTGCCGGTGGATGGGGGGCGGTTGCAGTCGTTGTAGGGGGAGAGGTTTCACCGCGGAGGGCCGCGGGGAGCGCGGAGAAGAATGGGGATTCAGATTGGAATGCCGGACAGTGAACGATCGAGCTGTGGGCACGCGGGGTGGTGGTGCGGATTGGCAGTATTTGTGCTGGTGGTGGGATACTGGTCGTTGAACAAGCTGGCCGAACAGGATGTGATTTCGTTCGGAACAGCGTTTGTCGCACTTTGCATCGGGGTTTCCGTGCTCGTGGCGGTCGGCGTGGGAGTGGGAATCGCTGCGATCATGCGATCGGCAGGGCGATCATTGAGACCAATCCGTCGAGTTCAAGAGCTGATCACGCGGTGTCCAAAGTGTAGTTATTCGTTCGAGGGACTGAGCAGTATCGAGCGATGCCCTGAGTGCGGATGGGAGTTGCCGTATGCGATCATTGTGGATCGGAATGCTCGGCCGGCGGCGGCGAAGAGATAAGTTGGCGGACGGTCGGGTTAAGACGGCATAGATGAGTGATCAGCATCTTTTGCTCCGCACTCCGGGCATGGAGCACCGGGGCGCAGGCCGATGAGGTTGTATTGGCATTTGTGGCAAATGCTGGGCCGCGGCTGCGGTTTCTGGCTGAGGCGTGCGATCACGAGTGCGATGATGACGCCGAGAATCAGGTATTGCACTAGTACAAATGGAACAGCGTTTCGTTCGGCGCTGTTGCTAAAGAATCCGAGCCAAGGCTGGGAGAGGATTTTTATGAGTTCCATGCCGCAGGACCGGAGGCTTGGGTTGCGGGTCTTTTCACCAATGAACATTAATGCCCATGCCGAGAGGTATATCACGGCGGGGGCGATCGTAATGAGCCAAAATTTGATGAAACGGGGAATGGGCATGCGGATCATGTCGCGCGGGGAAAGAGCATCGCACACACCCACAGGCCGATGAAGAACGCGGTGATGCCGAGGATGTTGTTGGCGAGGATGTTCGCGGCCGCGCCGGAGTAGTTCTGGCGGGCGATGAGGTCGCCGGTGTCGAAGGCGAAGCTGGAGAAGGTGGTGAAGGCGCCCATGAAGCCGCTGAGCAGGATGATGCGGGTGGAGGCGCTGAGCTTCTGCTGATCCCACATGGCCCAGATGAGGCCGAAGAGGAAGGAGCCGAGGATGTTCACGGTGAGGGTGGCGATGGGGAGGTGCCAGCCGGTGCGGGAGAAAAACTTGGCGCAGGACTCGTAGACACCGAAGCGGGCGAGGGTGCCGGCCGCGCCGGCGAGAGAGAGGAGGAGGAGGCGGGTGGGGAGGGAGTCCATAAGGGGAGTGAGTGGGGAGTGGGGGGTGCAGAGGAGGGGGAGTGGAGGAGTGGAGGAGTGGAGGAGATGAGGGGAGGGAAGCAACGGAGTGTATCGGGAGAGTGATCTATACTTTGCGGCGATGTTCAAGCGTGTACACAGCATGGGCCGGGATTGGCGGGGGGTGATTGTGGGATATCTGAGTTTGAATGGAATGCGTTTGTCGCGGGATATCCGCGGGATTCGATCGCGGACTCGCTCATCCCGGGCGTGTGTGGGGGTTCGCTCATCCCGGGCGTGGGTTGCAGTGGCGATGCTGCTCGTGCTGGCGTGGAGCGGGGTGGTGGTGGCGCAGGATGTGAAGAAGGATGCGGCCGCTGGGGCGACGGCGGCGCAGCCGGTGAAGCCGGTGCCATCGGGGCGGGTGGCGAACAACGTCGCGATCATCACGATTGAGGGGCCGATTGATGAGTGGACGGTGCACTCGGTGCGGCGGCGGATCGCCAAGGCGCAGGAGCAAGGTGCGGATGCGGTGGTGTTTGAGGTGAACTCGCCCGGCGGGTTGATCACGGCGTGCATTCTGATCTCGACGGAGATCAAGAAGTGCCCGATCGCGACCACCGTGGCGTGGGTGAACCCGATGGCGTATTCGGGCGGGGCGATTGTGTCGCTGGCGTGCAAGGAGATTGTCATCAGCGATGGCGCGGTGCTGGGGGATGCGCTGCCGATCGCGTACAGCCCGGTGTCGGGGCTGGCGACGCTGGGGCGGGATGAGCGGGAGAAAATGGCCGCGCCGGTGATCGCGGACATCATCGACTCGGCGCGGCAGAACCACTACGACGAGATGCTGGTGCAGGGGATCGTCCGCCGCGGCGTGGAGCTGTGGCTGGTGGAGAATCCGGAAACGGGCGAGCGGCTGTTTGTGAACGAGGACCAGTATCGCGTCGCGGTGGGGGGGGAGCCGAGCCGGCTTTCGCCGAGCATCGCGCCGGGCGTGGGCGCGGCGGATGGGGCGCGGGATCGCAGGAATGCGCCGCCATCGGATGCGCGGCGCGGCGGGACGCGGCGGTTTCCGCAATCGACGATCGCATCGGCACCGCGCTCGCCCGCGCCCGCAGAAAAGACGGACTTTTCGCCCGCGGAGAAGGGCGTTTCGCCGGTGTTCGCGGGGGATGTGAACGCGGACCTGAGTTTGCGTGGCGTTCCATCGGTGCGGCCGAATCTGGAGGATGCGGAGCACAAGGGGAAGTACGTTCCGATTGAGTATGTCACGGATGGCTCGGGCATTCTGACGATGCGCGAGAGCGAACTGATGCGGTATGGAATCGCGCGGGCGAAGGTGCGCACGGATGCGGACCTGAAGCAGTATTTCGGCGCGGCGAACCTGGCGCGGCTGGATGAGACGTGGGCGGATAGCGCAGCGCGGTTTCTCTCGAACTTCTACGTCAAGGCGTTTCTGATCGTGGTATTTCTGGTCGCGCTGTTCGTGGAGATGATGCACCCGGGGCTGTCGCTGCCGGGCGGGATCGCGGCGGTGGCGCTGGTCTGCCTGGTGGTGCCGCCGATTTTGGCGGGGATCGCGGGATGGTGGACGCTGGCGGCGATCGTGCTGGGGATCGGGCTGGTGGCGGTGGAGATATTCATCACGCCGGGCGTTGTGATCGTGGGGATTGTCGGTGTGATCGTGCTGTTCAGCGGACTCGCGGGGACGTTTCTGGTCGGGCCGGGTGGCGGCGGGATGTTCCCGGGGTCGGGCCGCAGCGGCTCGGAGATCGCTTGGGCGGTGGCGGCGACGCTGGTGTCGTTGATTTCTGCGAGCGTGGTGGTTGGGGTGTTGCTGAAGTTCATGCCGCAGATACCGGTGTTTCGGCGGCTTGTGCTGACGACGGAGGATCCGGATGAATCATCACCGGGCGCGTACGCACCATCGTTCGGGCCGGAGAACGCGATCAAGCCGGGGATGAAGGGATCGGTGGTGACGCCGCTGCGGCCGGCGGGGCGCGTGCAGATCGGGGAAAGGATCATCGACGCGGTGGCGGATGGGGACTTTGTGGATGCGGGCGAGCCGGTGAGAGTGGTTTCGGCGAGCGGCTTTCGGACGGTGGTGGTGCGGGATGTGGGGTGAGGGTGGTGGGGTGGGGGTGGATTCCTACAGTTGATCTGGTATCTGATATCCACGGGATTCGCTCGCGGACTCGCTCATCCCGGGCGTGTAGAACATTGGAGGGCAACGGTGACGACGATGCTTGGCTGGGGAGTTCTGCTGCTGGCGGCGGCGATGGTGCTGCTGGTGTTCGAGGTGGTCATGCCCTCGGGGCTGGTGGCGGTGGTGTCGGCGCTGCTGGCGATCGCGGGTGTGGTGTGTTTGTTTCGTGAGAGCGTGTCATGGGGGTTCACGGGCGTGGGGGGCGTGCTGTTTCTGGTGCCGATGATTCTGATACTGGGGTTCAGGATCATGCCCGCGACTCCAATGGGGAAACGGTTGCTGTTTGGAGAAAGCGGCAAGCACGAGCCGGTGATCCCGGAGAGCGCGGGGCACGAGCTGGAGGCACTGCTGGGGGCGGAGGGCGAGGCGGTGACGGACCTGCGGCCGGTGGGGATGGCGCGGATCGAGGGCGAGCGGATCGACGTGCGCAGCGAGGTGGCGTTTGTTCCGATGGGCACGCGCGTGCGGGTGACAGGGGTGGAGGGGTCGCAGGTGAAGGTGCGGCCGATCGTGTGAGGGCGGGGCGCGCGGGGTTCGGGCGATTTGTGCCCGCAGACGGTTTTGATTTGGTATAGTTGACCATCGCGGGCGAGTTCCGCGTCTGGAGGGTTTCATCGTGGTTGATATTGCTGCACTGGTTCCGACGACGCTTGCCCTTTCGATCACTGATCCGGTGGTGATCGGAGCGATCATTGTCGCGGCCATCGTGTTCCTGATTCTGCTGGTGGTGATCGGGAGCTTCGCGAGCTTGTGGGTGCAGGCGTGGACATCCAACGCGCCGGTGGGCTTTACGGAGCTGATCGGGATGCGGCTGCGGAAGGTGGACCTGCGGACGATCGTGCTGAGCCGCATCAGCGCGACGAAGGCGGGGCTGCCGATCACGACGAATCAACTTGAGACGCACTATCTGGCGGGCGGGCGGGTGCCATCGGTGGTGCGATCGCTGATCGCGGCGCGTGGTGCGAACATTCCGATTGACTGGGGGACTGCGGCGGCGATCGACCTGGCCGGACGCGACATTCTGGACGCGGTGCAGACGAGCGTGAACCCGAAGGTGATTGATTGCCCGGACCAGCGCGGGCCGCGGTCAACGATTGACGCGGTGGCGAAGGACGGCATTCAGCTGAAGGTGAAGGCGCGGGTGACGGTGCGAACGAACCTGCGGCAACTGGTGGGTGGAGCGACGGAGGAGACGGTCATCGCGCGGGTTGGCCAGGGCATCGTTTCGACGATCGGCTCGGCGCACGACCACAAGTCGGTGCTGGAGAATCCCGATGAGATCACCAAGACGGTGATGAAGCAGGGGCTGGACGCGGGAACGGCGTTCGAGATTCTGTCCATTGATATCGCGGATATTGATGTGGGCGAGAACATCGGCGCGAAGCTGCAACTGGCGCAGGCCGAGGCGAACACCAAGATGGCGCAGGCGGAGGCCGAGAAGCGCCGCGCCCTGGCCGTCGCGACCGAGCAGGAATACAAGGCGGAGGCGCAGAAGAACCGATCCGTCGTGGTGCTGGCGGAGGCCGAGGTGCCCAAGGCGATGGCGGAGGCGTTCCGCAAGGGGAACATGGGCATCATGGACTACTACCGCATGAAGAACATGCAGGCGGACACGGCGATGCGCGGATCGATCGCGGGGCAGGATGCGCAGCAGGCGCAGGGCGGGGTGTGAGCGGAGCGCGAGTGAGCGGCCTCACTCTGCTCGGACAACGGCCGACATCAGCAGCGAGCGGATGCGTGCGCGCCGAAACTGCTCATCGGTGAAGACGTTGGGGGCGGGCTCGGGAGCATCCGGCTTTAGCGCGCGAGCGGGTTCCTGATAGAGCAGCTCGTCACCGGGACGGACGCGGAAATCCGCGGGCTGGGCGGCGGAGTTGCGCGGGAGCGCGGCGTCGAGCGTTGATGCCTGCGCGTTGATGGCGTAGGAGACGGAGTTTACGGAGCGATCGTGCGGGCGTGGAGCGTCGGGAAGATCCAGCAGCGGCGAGTGGCCGATGTAGAAGACGGTGTTGGCGGGGAAGACGGGGCGGATGCCCTTCTTGGTCTTGACGTATTCGGAGCGATCGAAGACGGCGGTGATGCCGCCATCGACGCGGGCGAGTTTTTCGCCCACGGGCGTGGTGGCAAAGCCGTTGACGCCGCGTGTGGAGCCGGGGACGCGATAGACGCGATCAAAGTGGGAGGGATTGCGGAGGTCGACGGGGAGCGAGCGGGTGCTGATGCCGAGGGGGCCGACGTCTCCGACGCCGGGATCGACGACTTGCAGGTCGCGCCAGCGGGCGTCTTGGGCGAGCGAGTGCGCGGCGGGGGCGAGGAGGGCGCACATGGCGAAGAGGGAGAAGTGAGAGCGGGCGCGCTG
>JBKJOD010000473.1:0-3446 GCA_046593245.1 Phycisphaerales bacterium | reverse complement strand
GCTCCAGGCAGATCTTCATCGCCGCGTCATAGTCGATCACCCGCGGATACGCCGAGTACCCGCACATCACGACCTTCGGCTTGTGCTCCAGGCAGATCTTCATCGCCGCGTCATAGTCGATCTGCTCGTGCTGCGGATGGCCAACCGTGTAGTGCAGCGGGTAGTGCACTGGCTTGTAAAAGATGCCCGAGAAGTTGATGCTCATGCCGTGCGACAAGTGCCCGCCATCCTTCAGGACCAACGAGGCAAAGGTGTCCCCTGGCTTCATCATCGTCATGCACGCGGCCATATTCGCCTGCGCGCCCGAGTGCGGCTGCACGTTCGCAAACCCGCACCCAAACAGCTTCTTGGCCCGCTCAATCGCGATCGTCTCGATCTGATCGTGAAACTCGCACCCGCCGTAATAGCGAGCCCCCGGATACCCCTCGGCGTACTTATTCGTCAGACACGTCCCCATCGCGTGCATGACGGCGGGCGAAACATGGTTCTCGCTGGCAATAAGTTCCAGCGTGTGCTCCTGTCGGTCTCCCTCTTTGGCAATCAGATCCGAAATATCCGGATCGGTGCGGCGGATGAGCGACAGAACCGAATCGGTGAGGGAGTCGTGCGACATAGAGCAAACGGTATGGATGCAGCCGAGCGATAGCACATTCGGGCTATCCGAAAATCGACAGCAGCCACCGTCCCATGGCACCTCCGAAATCGTCATCGAAGATGAGCGAAACGGTGAACGCGCAAAGAAACGACAACCAAAGCATCACGTTGGAAATGAGTTTGGCTTGTGGCAACTGAAGGTAGTCGCGAGTGAATGCCAGCCACCATGCCCGGAATCCGACGGCCAACACGAGCAGAAATGCCCACGGAATCCACATCCATAGGAAAATCACCCAAGACGGCACAAGTGAGCCGAGCAAGGCCTCTAGCACACGCATGAGGATTCCGTCGGTCAAGATGATGCAGGCCAGAACTGGCACGAAATAGGCCGCGCCGCGAGCCAGGTGGATTCGTCGGCACTTCGCACGCCGCATCGTCTGAGCCAGAATAAGAAAGGGCAGCGGGAGCAATATGCCCCACACCAAGAGAAATGACGTGGGGCCATCGACCATGCGTCCCCAGCGATGCGAGTAAGGCCAAGCGAGCGTTTGACCAACACGTGACCAATCGATCTGTACGGCGAGGGCCCTCGCTGGCAGCCTGCCCGGTGTGAGTTTCCATGCCGTCACGCGCATCTGATCCCAGAGCAGCCAGTTGGCAGTCAGGGCAATCGCAACGTGGGTCAATACGAACAGTGACAGCACAAGCAAAAGAAGCCGCCATCCTCGGATCGGTGCCGTCATCGACATCTCCGACCACAACTTCCGCGGACGCAGTGCGATCACCACCGTCTTGAGCAACGCTCTCGCACGCCTTCTCGGCACATGCTCAAACGACCACGCCGGATACAGCCGCTCCGGCCGAAAAATATCCACCCACGCAAGTCCCAGCCCGCACTCGCTGCACATCCCCTCCAGCGGGCACTGCTCCGTCCACGTCGGCACCGCGCCCGAGACGTCATAGCCGCAGCGGGGGCAGGCGAGCATGACAGTCGGTGCAGGCATGATGAACACTGTACCGTCCACCCTCAGTTCGGTTCGTCAATCTTCCATGTCTTGGACGAGGCGCAGCATTCCGGGCGGATCAAGAATCTCAAGATCGGGAAACAACGATCGAAACTCGCGCCCCTCGGGCCGACCGACATCCATGAGTCGAAGCAGATCGCGATCGCGGCTCACCACGAGCCGTGCGCCGGTCTCCAGAGCCAAGTTGACATAGTGCGAGTCGCTCGCGTCCGCCGCGAGTAAGTATCGATCCGGCACCGACTGGAAAAACTCCGCGGAAATGCGAATGTTCGCGATGAGCGAGTGAACATCCTCGGCGGTGTATCCGAAACGCGCTCGCAGGTGGTCTCTTGATGAAACGACAAGAAGTTCCTCGATCGTCGCTTCGCTGCAGCACAGCGAGACTTTGCGGGCGGTCGCGCTCTCAACGCAACGTGCGGCCGGGCCACTCCGCCCGATCAGTGCCTGAAAATACACATTGCAGTCGAAGACAACCCGGAGGGGTGCCCTCACGACGCCTTTCTCCGCTTCTCCGCCCGCATCGCATGCTTCTCTTTCTCGAACAACTCGACCGCCTCGTCTTCGGTCAGCCCGGATTGCGCGAGCAGATCAGGCGATGACTCCCGGAACTCTTTCCAGTGTTTCATGCCTCGAAGGTCACGCTCCAGCAAGTTTGCGGCGAACTGCTCCACGGAAACCCCGTTCGCCTGCGCCTCGCGGCGGAGCGTTTCCTGGAGGTCATTGGGAATGTTGATCTCAATGTTCATAAGGCACCAGTGAATTATATGCACGGCCGATCTGTGTGGCTTTCCCCACCCTCACCCGTCACTCAACCGAATACTCCCCCGCCCCACCTCCCCCGCCCCGCGCACACTCCCCACATCCAGCCGCGCATACACGCCCTGCTCGTGGTCGCTATTCAATACAATCGCACCCTCCGACACAATCTTCCAGCCGTTCTCCGCCTTCTCGTGCCCGAGGATGAACAGTCGCACGCCCCACCGCCGCGCAATCTCCTCGATCTGTTCCGCCGTGTGCCCGCGTCCCCACGTCATCGCCCGCGCCGCCCCCGTGCGGCCCTTAAAATCCTCATCCACAAGCTCGCGATCCAGAACCCCAAAGTCATACTCCCCCATCAGTTCCACACCCGGCAGCGAATGCGCACACAGCACATCACCCTCAACTCCTGCACACCGAAACCGCACCGCTAAGGGCAGCGATCGCAGAAACTCAATCACCGCCTCGCGCACGCTCGGCGCATCATCCCCGAACGCCGCATCCAGCGCATCGTCAAACACCTCGTTGCACCGAACCCCATCCTTTGCCACCGGCGCACCGGTCATCTGCGCGATCTCGTGATTCGCCAGCAGCACATGCACACGCTCCGGAAACGCAACCTTCATCGCCGCCACCCGCGCCAGCACCCGATACGAATAGTCCATCCCGTTCACCAGCCGATCGCCATGGATCAGTTCGTGCAACGTGATGTGGCATGGCCCCCCGTGGCATGGGCGTTCCAGCCCAAGTTCTTCTGCCTTCTTCCCTTCCCCTGCCTCCCACGCCGCGTCAATTCCCGCGGCCTTTACCAGCCGCGACAGATGTAGCGGGTTGTCGTGCAGATCACCCGTCGCGATCAGCGTCCCCGCCGGCGTGCCGCGCATCGAAGGATCGACCTCCACCCATTCCGTACACCCGCGCCGCCCTGGCGTCGCCAGACATGCCGCTGCGCCCGCGCGAAGCGTCGCGATCACCGCGCCCGCATTCCTCAGATCGACGTGTTCGAGTATGGATGCCATGCGGGGGCCTCGGAGCGCAGATCAGGTGAGCCCAAAGCACCTGCGAGCCGCG
>JBKJOD010000425.1:0-2839 GCA_046593245.1 Phycisphaerales bacterium | reverse complement strand
CGCGCATGTGCACACTCGCTGCCGAACTTCCGCCCGATGAGCGAGCCCTCGTGCTCTCTCGATACGCCGACGGGCGCAGCTCCAGCCAGATCGCCGCGCTCGCGGGATGCTCGCGTTTCCTGATCGAGCGCAAGCTCCGCCGCCTGACCACGCGGCTCTCGCGGCCCGAGTACATCTTCCTCGCGCCGCGGCTCATCCAGCTCGACCCGGTGCAGCGTTCCATCGCCCGTGCGTGCTTTATCGAGGGACGCTCCATCCGCGCTGCCGCCATCCACCTGAACATCTCGCAGCACGCGCTGCGGGAGAGTCGCGCCGTGCTGCTGGCACTGGTGCGGGGCGTGGCGACGCCGCCACCCCTCGCGTTGCCGCCCGTGGAGCGACCACCCACGATGCCGACTCGCGCCAGCACACGCCTCTGATCGTCGCGCGCTTCTCCATCTCAAACTCAAAGGGGGGTTCCATGTCATCACTCCGCTCAGAGTGCGCTCTGCGCTCGCTCGGCCTGTTCGGGCTGACGACCGACGACGCCGCACGAAACGATCATGATCTTGCTTCTCGCACCGGTGCGCACGCCGCGAACATCCACCGCGCGCTTCGCGCCGGTCAGCTCGCGCTCATCACCGGCCCCAGCGCGGCGGGCAAGTCCTCCATCCTCCGCGCCCTCGCACACCATCCATCATCTGTATCAACAGCGCGGCACCCAGACGCCCACACCACCGTCATCGACTCGCTCGCCCCCACACCCGCCGATCTCCCCGCCGCACTTCGCGCCCTCAGCGCCGCCGGCCTTGCCGATGCCTTCCTCCCCGCGCGTTCCATCTCCCAACTCTCCGAAGGCGAGCGCGCACGTCTTGTCATCGCCCGGGCCATCCTCGTCGCTGAACGGCTCCTCATCACCGGCGCCTCTCCCACCATTCTGCTCGATGACTTCGGCGACAATCTCGACGACGCCACCGCAGCATCCGTTGCGTTCACCCTCCGGCGCTGGCTCGGGCACCACCCAAGTGTCCGAATCGTCATCGCCACGCTGCGCCACTGCATTGCACCACACCTGCGTCCTGATGTCCTCATCGATCTCGCGCAAAGCAGCATGAGCTTCCCAGTCCATGCGCTCGGCTCAGGCGGCAACCAAAGATCCGACTTCACCATCACGACCGGCACCCTCTCCGACTACGACGCCCTCTCGCATCATCACTATCGCGCCGGTCGCCCTGCGACCATCGCCGCCGTGCTCGTGGCGCGATACGTAAAAGACCATGATGACAGCCACGCAGCCCCTAGAAATACGAGCGTCCGGCTCGGAGAGCCGGACCACGCAGGTCCGGACCACCCAAATCAGCCCGCCGCCGTCCTCACCATCTCCATGCCCACGCTCAACGGCGCGTGGCGTTCGCGCGCCTGGCCCGATCTCGCCTCATCGCGTATCAACAAACGCTCCGCCGCCCATGAACTCAACCGCTCTCTGCGCTGCATCTCGCGCATCATCGTCCACCCGCACCATCGCGCCCGCGGCCTGGGCTCGCAGCTCATTCGCCACTATCTCGCCGATCCGCTCACGCCGCGCACCGAAGCGATCAGTGCCATGGGCGCGATCTCGCCGCTCTTCACCCGCGCCGGCATGACGGAATGGACACTCCCGCCAGCGGCTCGCGATCTCAAACTCATCGACGCCCTCTGTGCTGCCGACCTGCGCCCGTGGATGCTCGTCGACATCGATCTCGCGCTGGACCACTTCGCCCGTTTTCCGCACCTGGACCGTGCCCTCCGCATCTGGGCTACGGCTCACGGCCCCACGCGCCCACTCGCGCACGCGCCGCCCCGAGACCTCATTAGGGCCACCGCCACACACATCATCGCCCCGCCCCGCGCCTACACGGCCGGCTAGTCAGAGCTGAGGGGCGTACGCCCCCGGTCCCGTCTTTTCTCTTCCATGCTCATCTTCTGATTGTTCCACCCGCACCCCTCACACAAGGAGCAACCACCCCGCCCATCACCACCAACCCATCACCATGATCTTCAAGGGGGGAACCATGAAGAAGCCCAAGAACGCAAGCAAAAGCAAGAAAACTGGAAACGCCAATCGCTCCAGCAAAAAGTCCGGCAGCAAGAAGGCCGACACCAAGAGGATCAACCGAAAGAAGTTCGACGCAAGGAAACGCGCTGGCAAGAAGCGTGCAAAGCAAAGATGCGCCAAGTCCGCATCTCCCAAATCGCCGAATGTCGCGCGTCGTGCACCCAAAGTCAATCCACCACCCACACCCACTGCAATCTCCATCCCGCCCCGCGCCGGCTTCCCCGCCGATATTCCTCTCACGCCCGACGCCCTGCACACCTGGATCGCCACCCACCTGGGCGTCCGCATCGCGCGCAGTGCGCTGATTCCGCAACACGTCGCGCCGTTCGACTACCTCTGCCACACCTTCTTTGAAGGCACGCACGATTCCTCCCCCGACTGCACCGTCTGGGCCAACCGTGGCGGCGGCAAAACCTTTCTCGCCGCCATCGCCACCCTCTTGGACCTCCTCTTTAAACGCGGCTGCCAGGTCCGCATTCTCGCTGGCTCCATCGAGCAGGGCCGGCGCATGCACGACCACCTACGCACTTTCCTCGAGCGCGATGAGCTTGGCCACATCGCGCACCGCATCACCGCGCGTCGCATTTCCATCCCCGCGATGAAGTCCGCCGTCGAGATCCTCGCCGCCAGTCAAACCTCCGTCCGTGGCACACGCGTACAGAAGCTCCGCTGCGACGAGGTCGATCTCTTCGATCACGAGCTCTGGTCCGCCGCGCAACTGGTAACGCGCTCGCTCCCAAACGTCCCCGGCCCCTGGGGCACCAC
>JBKJOD010000399.1:0-7259 GCA_046593245.1 Phycisphaerales bacterium | reverse complement strand
CACGAACAGCACGATCCCCACTGCGCTGGCCATGCCATAGTCGCCGCGCTCCGCCGCCCAGTCATACACCAGCGGCACCACCGTCTGGTGCGAGATCGGCACGCCCCGGACCGTCACAAAGATCTCATCAAAGACTTTCATCGCTGAGATCGAGCTCACCACCAGCACCAGCAGCACCATCGGCCAGATCTGCGGCAGCGTCACATGCCGGAACACGCCCCAGCGCCCCGCGCCGTCTAAGTCGGCTGCCTCCTCCAGCTCCCGCGGCACGCCCAGTAGCGCGCTCAGAAAGATCATCATGTAAAACCCGAAACCCTTCCAAAGCGTCACCAGCATCGGGCTGATCAACGTCCATGGATACTGCGTCAGCCACGGCACGCTGCCAATACCGATCCCGTGCAGCGCGCCGTTGGCCAGCCCGTCGCTGCTCAGTAACAGCCGCCACGCCGCCGCGCCCACGATCGTCGGTGTCACCACCGGCAGAAACAGCAGCAGTCGCAACGGCTTGTGCCCGCGAATCCCCGATCGAACTACCAACGCGGCCCACAAACTCATTCCCACCAGCACCGGTGTCACGAGCAGATATACCACGCTATTGACTAGACACGCCCAGAATCGGTCGTCGCTCATCAGCCGCCGATAGTTTTCCATCCCCACCCATTGCGCCGGCGCAAACGCCGTCGAGCGTGTGAAAGAGGTGTACACCGCCTGCACAACGCTCAGCCCAACGAATACCGCGAGCGCGACCGTCGCTGGCAGCACAAATACATAGGGCGTCCACGCACTATGCACGCGAGCATCACTCACGATGCACCCCCGGCTCCCGCTGAACTCGCGCGTCGCACCGGTCCAGGGCGGGGCACCGCGTCCATCCGCTCC
This sequence comes from Phycisphaerales bacterium, assembly GCA_046593245.1. Lineage (GTDB taxonomy): Bacteria > Planctomycetota > Phycisphaerae > Phycisphaerales > UBA1924 > UBA4658. The sequence continues at coordinate 6,380 of JBKJOD010000399.1, read as the reverse complement.
GGCGCGCTTGCCTGCAGAATCTGCCGCCACTGCGCATCAATCTCGCGCAGGGTCCGACGCACGTCGCGCCCGTCCAGCAGCGCACTCTTGATTCCCTCCTCAAACGCCCGCCGCAAGTCAGGCCACGGGGCCAACGCTGGGGTGAACGCCACCGCGTCCGTCAGCGATGCCGCCGCCAGCCCACGTGCCCGCGCACTCTCCGGCTCTGTCCCCGCAAGTGTCTCCACCCCGCGCACCACCGGGTCCTCCAACGATGCCCGCGTACTGGGCAGCACCATCGCCGTGCGGCAGAGCCGCGTCTGGCTCGCCGCGCTGGTCATGTGCCACGCCAGTCGCGCCGCCTCAGCCGGATGCTTGCTACTGCTCGTCACCCCCAGCACCATGGTCGCGATGTGCTGCCGCCCCAGCGCGCCCGTCATGCCCGCCCGCACCCGCGTGCGCTCAAACACCCGCGGCGAGTCGCTCTTCACTCGCGACAGAAAGTTCGGCCCGGTGTCGATCATCCCCAGCGTGCCGTTCTTGTACATGTCCGTCAGGTGCGAGTGATCGCGGGTCGCCGCTTCCGGAGGCATCGCGCCCGAGCGATAGAACTCCACCCAATCCCCAACAAACGCCGCGACATCTTCTCGCTGCAGATCGGCCTCGACCCGCCCATCCGCGCCGCTGCACAGCGGCACGATCCCCTCGCCCAACATCATCACCGGCAACTGGCTCTCCGCGCCCAGCGGCTGACTGAACAGGTACTTCCCCGTCTTGGTACGAAAGGTCCGTGCTTGCGCTCGCAGCCCGGCCCAGTCGCGCACAATGTTCGTCTCATCCAGCCCACCCCGGCTCGTCACCTCTGTGTTGATCATGCTGACCTGCGTGGTCAGGTACCACGGTAGGGCTTTCAGTCCGGTGCCGATTCGCCCGAGTCCCATCGCGCCCGGCAGATACACCGCGCTCGGGTCGCCCGGCAGCAGCCGATCCAGATCGGTCAGCGCGCCCAATCCCGCAAAGCGTCCGAACTGCACATCCGAGAGATTTACCACATCTGGTGCACGCCCCGCCGCGGCCGTTGCAATCAGCTTCCGATCCACTGCCTCAAACGGCACATCGACCCACTCCACCCGCACCCCGGGATTCTCTCGCTCGAACTCGCTGATCCGTTCAACCATAAACGCCCGAAGTGCGGGTGTGCTCAGTGCGATCGTCCACAACTCCAAGTGCACGCGGTTGTCAGCCGGATCGCGAGGGACGCATCCCCCGATCGCCATACTGGCAACGCCTGCAGCTCCTGCCACTGCGGCGCGCAACACATCCCTTCTGCTCGGGTGGTCAGGAGTAGTTGAGCGCGGCGGCACCACTGGTAATGGTTGGCTCACTCGGGCGATCTCTCTGGCCTTCATTCTTGTTTGGTGAGATCCAGGATTGACCAGAGCGTGTCACGCTTGGTGAATCCCGTCGTTTTGTCGAAGAGCTGCTCCGGCTTCTTGACCTCGCAGTGCCCGTCAACATATCCAAGGTACGCGCCGCCCTGGAGTTTCTGCCGATCAGAGTTCCGATTCGGATGCCGGTAGTACGGCAAGTAGCTCTTCGGAATCGCGCTGAACTCCTGCGGAATGGGCGGCAATATATTGAAGTCGGTCACACCCGTTCCCCCGCCGAAACGCTGTCCAAACTTTCCCTGCGCTCCGATCTGGCTCACGCTGTAATACCCCACCTGCCCCGTGATCGAACTGCTGGATGCCGCCGTTCCCCACGCCTCGCCGATCAGAAGCATCTTTGAGGACATATCCGCTGTGTCGTTGAATGCCGTCCCCCACTGTCCGTTCGGGCGTGTGATCTGGTTCGAGTTGCAGTTGCGATCGATGTACCCGCTCGCCCAGTAGTTCATGGTGTATGAGCGTGCCCCCTGCGGATGGTTCGGACACACCATCACCGTGCCCCCGACGGTATTCTTGATCTCCCCGCAATCGTCGAACGACGAGTCCGGGTTAGTGGTGTTGAGCACTTCCAGGTTGCTGTCCGGGAGATACTTGCCGATGCGCGGCGCGTCGTACCAGTAGTCCTTCGGCGTGTTCGCGTTTGGCGGGAACAAACTCTTGTGATCCGTAGAATACAGCAATAGGCAGACGACCAGTTGCCGCTCGTTGCTGGCACACTTCACGCCCCGGGCCGCGTCCCGCGCCTTGCCCAGGGCGGGCAGGAGAATGCCCACCAGCAGCGCGATGATCGCGATGACCACCAGCAGCTCGATCAGCGTGAACCCACGCCCCGCGAGAATGCCGCGACGACAACACGCTTCTCCGCTCATGGCCGCTCCCTTCACGCCCGCCGCCGGGCAATCACTCGTTCTACTTAGTCTTCGGCGCGTGCCCCGTCGAACGACGGACCACCAGTTCGGCCGACAACATCGTTCGCTGCGTTGGCGCTTGATCGTCACCGACTTGCTCAAACAATCCCTTGGCCGCCTGCCGCCCCAGTTGGATCAGCGGCTGCCGCATGGTTGTCAGGGGCGGTGACAGGTGCACTGCGCTTGGCGGATCATCCACACCAACCACTGAAAGATCATTCGGGATCGAAAGCCCCAGCTTTCCCGCCTGCTCATAGACATCCAGCGCGTAGTAATAGCCGGCGCCGATGATTGCAGTCGGCCGGTTCGCCGAGCCCAGCATCGCGCCCAAGCGGCTCTTGCCCTGCTCGTCGGTTCGCCACCCGGTGGTTTGCACGACATGCTCCGGGTCGATCGGCAGGCCAAACCGCTGGCACGCCTCGCGGAAGCCCGCCCATCGATCCCGATCATTGCTCACCGAACCATCACCGCCAATGTACCCGATCCGCCTGTGCCCCAGCGCGTGCAGATGATCCACCGCGCGGCACGCCATGTCCCGATTGTCCGTATCGATGCTGCTCGCACCAGGCCGATCGAAGCTCGCGCCGATCACCATGACAGGATGCGAGACCGCCGCACTCTTGCCGCCCTTGGGCTTCACCCGCGCCCCAAATCGCGGCGGTCGATCCAGTTGGCTCTCGAACGGATTGACATACAGATATCCCTGGCACTCGTTCCGCCAGTCCTCTCCGAATCTCAGAAGCACGAGGTCCACGCCGAGCTCATCCGCCGCTTGACGCACACCTTCCAACACATGCCCGTGATAGAAGTCCCCCAGCGAAGACTCGCTGTGAAACACCAGCCCGAATCGCAATCCCGCTGTCGTCTCGGCGCGCTGCGCATAGTCCTCGTGCACGTATGTGCCGCGTCCCTGCCCACGCCGCAACACGCCATCGGAGACGAGCTCCTGCAGCGCGCGATGCACAGTCACCAGTGACACATCCAGTTGTGCCGAGAGCGCCTTGGTGCTGGGCAGTTGATCGCCGGGCAAATACGCCCCGCTATCGATCGCCGCCCGCACCGCCTTCTGCACCACGAGGTACAGCGGCTGCCCGGGCTGGGCACTCACGCGAGGAAGTTGGCGTGTCTTTGCGGTCATGGGTAAACCTGCCTCTATGCGCATCGAGGCAGGGAGCGATCTCCCTGCCTCGATGATATTCTATAATAATCCGGAAGTTTCTGCAAACGGTTCCGTTGCAGAATAGCAAATCTTACCGACGCCGACGCCGGGCTCCCAGCAAACCCGCCATTGCCAGCAATCCACCCGAAGTGGGGGCCGGAACGGTGAACGTGAACGCCTGGATGCCCTGGTTGGTACTCATCGCGTAGAGCGTCGCGGTCTGGTTGACGTTGTCGATCGCGCCCCACTTTACATCGCCAGTGGCGTTGCCGTTGCCGGTCAGCGTACCGGTTGTCGTCGTCAGTCCGAACTGGAAGAGCGACACGGGCGAGCCCGGATTGGTCATGTCATAGATGTACACACGGGAGTTGTTCACATCGATCGCCGCGAGATAGCCCACGCCACCGATCGTTGCATAGTCCATCGGCGATTCGCCGGCGGAGGTAATCGCGGACGTGCCCAACGATGTACCGCCCGTGCCCGAGAGCGCGGCCCGACGAATATTTGAGCTTGTCACCTTGCCCCAAACGTTGTTGTCATCCTGCGCGAAGGTCAGCCCGAGCCGGAACTCGCTGGCCGCAATGCCCGTAAAGCCCAAGGCACCCGCCGGAGGCGTCGGGGTCGCCGTGCCCGTGTAGATTTGGCTCGCACCGGTGGTATTGCCGGTAATGGTCATGAGCCCCTGAATCCCGTTGAAACCGGCGGCAAGTTTGGTGGAAGCACCCGAGCCAATGGCATCCAGCGAATCGCCCAGCCGAGGAGCCGTTCCACCCGCACCAAATGCGGAGGTCGCGTTGTAGTGGGTTGCCGGTGAGGCCGCTTCGTTGTCCCAGCGATACACCTTGAACGCTGAGGTGCGAAGGTCAGCGGTCAGGTTGCCGACGTAAATCGCGCCATCATTTGAGACACCGACCTTGTTCACCACAAACGTGCCGCCCGTGATCACGCCGACACCGAGATTCAGTCCGGCGGTGTCCACGCCCGTCGTCCCGTTGAGGACGCGCACACTGGGCCCGCCGTTGCGGCTCACCAGAATGAGGTTTCCTGTGGCGGGGTTGTACGCCAGACCTCGCTCGTTGCTGGCCGTGCCGAGAAAGTTATATGTGGACCCGGTCGCCGTTCCCGCGGCATCGCCAGCGAGTATCACGCCCGGCGCACGCCAGCCAGCGGTGCCGAATGAGTTTAGCGGAACAAGCGTTTGCGAGAACGCCGGCGAGGCAAGCCCAGCTGCGGCGACCAGACTCAGAACTGCTGCTTTCATGACTCTCTCTCCTCAGGAAGTGAAGTTGCAAGGACTATTCAGACGTAAGCACAATCCCCATCATTCTGGATGACAGAGATTCCGCGGGACATTCACACTCGGCACCACACCGCCGCACGGACGAAATCGCCCTGCGAACTGCGTGAAACGCTCTCATTGATTTTCAGAGATGTCGCGCAGCACACAACCGGCGTCAAAGCGCACGCACGGCACGAACTGCACAGAACTCGGATCATCTCGCTCCTCTCACGAAGCCGTCAGGCCCCGTAGTTCTATAAGCATGCAGATTCTGTAAGCTCTGTCAAGAAAAACTCGTAGGAAAATGACCGTTCAGTTACCGTACGGGACGAGATACTCGCCGACAGTCGGTATAAACCCTGACCTTCTCAACGCGCGGCAAGTCACGACACCAAGATGTGGTGCCGCCCCAGCAGCTTGAATCAAATCGGCGATCAGGCGATTTCCGGAATGTCAACCCACGCGCCCTCGCGCGCGATCGACTCATTGCCCGCTTGCATCACCGCGACATTTTCCACAATGTCGCGCAGTTCCACGGGGGCCGCGCCGCCCTCGAAGAACTTGACCATGCCTTCAACCAGGCGCGTGTACACGGGTGCGAAGTCCACCACGAACTGCTGCACACCCTTGTCGCCGTGCAGCGTCGCGCCGAAGGCCCAACTCGCCTTACGGTCCATGCGGCATCGGACATACCTGCCGTCGCGATATTCCATGTCCAGTAAGTGCCGATCCGGCGTTGCGATCGCGCTCACCCGCGCCACGCCCGGCCCTTGCCCGGTGTGCCGGAAGATCGCGTCCACCATCTCGATGGTGTGGCAGCCGTAGTGCCACAGGTGCGGCATCATGTCCAGCAACTCGCCGTTGCCGAACGCGTCGATTGCCACGATCTTCCCGAGTTTCTCGATGTCGATCTTGGGAATCTCCGTCACGAATCGCAGCGAGCTTGCCGAGTAGCAGCGGGCCTTGTATTGCCGAGACATCGCCAGCAGGGCGCGGGCCTGATCGATGCTGCACGTCAGCGGCTTGTCCACATACGTCGGCATTCCCTTGGCCAAGCTCGGCACCGCGAGTTCCAGATGTCGGTGTCCGTTGATGTTCAGCACCATCACACCATCCACCTGCGAGAGCAGGTTCTCAATGGTGTCCACCTGCTTGGCGCCCTCCTTGATGGTGTCCTCGCGCCACTTGGCGATATCCGCGACGGACTGCTTCGGGCCATCCGGGTGCTGCCACTCGTGCCGGCCGGGATCCCAGAAGGCCGTCACCTTGCACGCCGTCTTACCCTCTTTATGTAGAGCGTTGATGCGGTTGGTGAACACCGGGGTGTGGGAAGAGTCGATGCCGATCGCGCCGATACGCATGAGAATGATGTCCTAAATTCAGAAGTGCGAGCCAAACTCTAGGATGGGTTATCCGTTTCGCTGCCCGGGCCGCTTGCCGCGTGCCCCGCCCTTTTTTCCGTTTGCCGGGGCCTGCCGAGGTATGGCTCCGTTCTGATGCACGCCGCCTTTTTTCGTGCCTAGCCCATGAACGGCGTTGTCTGATGCGCTGGGCACCCAGCGAACGAAGCCCTCAATCGCCTCATACTCCGTCAGTCCGAGCTGGTC
>JBKJOD010000361.1:0-11422 GCA_046593245.1 Phycisphaerales bacterium | reverse complement strand
AACCGCTCGAAGCTGAACAGCTCGGAGACAATCCCCTCGCCGCTCTTGACGGTGTACAGGTCCAGATGCTCAAACGCTGGCCCATCGATCTCGTCAAAGCCGTGGTTGATGGAAGTCCGCCGCCACGCCTCCTGGATGTACCGCAAGCGGCTGAGCTCCGCCGGGTAAAAGTCGCGCGTGCCCGTCGGTGCCTGGAAGACATGGCTCCCCGGCTTCCCCGCTGCGGGCCCCGACCCGCTTCCCGCTCCCGGCGTGCCCTGCCCACCAATTGAAGGGGTTGAATCTGCTGGCGCGTTGCCCATATCCGTCCAGCGTACGCCGCGGCTCTCGGGCACTCCCGCCACCGCCCCACAAAGACGCAGGCAGGATCAAGGAAGCCGTGACACCGCCCGAATGGCCATGCAATCCCGCAATTGTCAATCATTTTAGTATTTTGATTGGATAAAATGCACAGAGTTCTTGTAAAATCGTTTTGATCCTCGCAAACTTCATGTAGTATTGATGCTGGAAACTGGCCGATTGTTGCTCGGTCCCGCGTCACGAACCTGTGCCCGCGCTGCCCGATTGCTTTGTTTTCATGCCCGGAATGGCACTCTGCCTTCCGGATTTGTGTTCCCAACGGGCGTTGTCTTATTTGTACTCGCTTGTCAAACCGGAGGTGTCGCTTGAATTGTTTTAGCATCAACGTGGGTAAGTCATTGTCGCTGGCAGCGCTCGCGCTGGCTGGCTTGTCAGGTGTCGCAGTGGCTGCTGATCAGCCCGTAACCACCGCTCATCCCGTGAACGGGAAGATCGTGGACTCGATGACCAACGAGGCCAGTGGCGTCGCCGGCACGGTCACCGTTGGCCATCCGTTCGATCCCCGTGGCCCCGGCAACGCCTGCGCGATCAACGCGGCGACCTGCCAGGAGCGCGCCGGTGCGAACATTCTGGTCGTGAACGAGCCGCGTTCCAGCAACCGCTCGATCGCCAGCTTCACCGTGGCCGATAACTTTCAGATCAGCGCGAACGCCAACCTCACCTCCATCTGCTTCTGGGGTTATTACGGCCCCACCGCTCCCCCAGCCGTCGGCAACGAGGGCTTCCACATCGTGCTGTACACCAACGCCAACGGCGTTCCCAGCTCCATCGTGGCGACTTGGGACGTGGGTGCCAACTTCCTGACCGCCGACACCCTCACTCCGGGCACCACACTGACCCGAAGTGCCCCGTTGGGTGTTCCCTCTTCCCTCGCTGGCACACAGATCTTCGCCTGGACCGCAACAGTCCCCGCCCAAGCGCTCACCGCCGGCACCGGCTACTGGCTGGAGATTTCCTCCTCCAGCGCGACCGACAACAACAACCGTTGGCGCTGGATCGACGCCACCTCCGCCCCCACCGGCGAGCAGGTCTGCCTCCAGGCCCCATCCGCCAATAACGGCACCTACGCCTTCTCCAACATCGTCAACTCCGCCGCCGCCGATCGCGCCTTCTGCCTCGGCCTGAGCAACCCCTCCGCCGCGCTGGTGGTCTGCAACTGCCAGATCCCCCCCGTTGTGGCCAACAACTCCTGCGGCACCGCCATCGCCCTCACGGCGCCCGCGAACGTGACCTCGGCAAACTTCCGCTCCGCGCTAACCACGACTCCCTTCTGCGGCACCAGCGCGGTTGCAACCGCGACCCTCTGGTACAAGACCACCGGCGACGGCACCACCTTCACCGCCGACACCTGCGGCGCGGGCACCGATGCCGCTCTGGACACAGTCATCAACGTGTATTGCTCCACTGTCGGTTGCCCGACTGGCTCATGCACCACTGCCTGCGGCACCTCCAACACCGGCCTGTTCTGCGTCGCCAATAACGACGACTCGAATACCTGCGCCGTCGGCTCCCTCCACTCTTCAGTCTCTTGGCCCACCGTCGCCGGTCGCCAGTACATCATCGCGGTCTTCACCTACTCCAACCAGAATCCCTCGGTTGGCAACATGCAGATCGCCCTTACCAGCAACGGCACCCAGTCCGGCAACACCGCGGCCTGCGTCTCCGACCGCTGCCCGGTCTCGCTGACGGGCATCACCGTCGAGACCGATGCTTGCGGCGTGTCCACCAACTCCGCTTGCGACGGCGCTGGCGTCGGCCAGTTCGTCCTCGGCACCGCGTTCGGCGGCACCAGCTACAACTCCGGCAACGCGCGTGACTTTGACTTCTGGCACTTCAACGGCGTCGTCCCCAACACCACTGGCGCAGGCACCACCTGGTACCTCACCAACTACGCCGTCGAGTTCCCCGGTCTCATGGTCTTCTACTCCGGAACCTGCGCTGCCGGTGCGGTGACCCAGCTCGGCGCTGCCATTGCAGACTACCGCGCCTTCAACGGCCAGTGCGGCGTCCGTGGCATCCTTGTCGAGGCCACCGCTGGCGTCGACTTCTTCGTGAACCCCATCATCAACGAGTTCGGTGGCGTTCCCTGTGCCGCCGGAAACAACAACTACAGCATCACGGTCACCGCCGCCGCCGTTGGCTCCTGCTGCCAGCCGGCCATCAACTGCGTGGTCAACCCGCAGAGCATCTGCACCGCGACCGCCGGCGCCGTCTGGACTGCCAACGGCACCTGCACCCCCGACCCCTGCTCCGGCGTGTGCTGCACCGGCACCGTCTGCTCGCTGACGAGCTTCGACGGCTGCGCTGGTGGCACCTTCACCGCCGCTGGCACCGCGTGCACCCCCAACCCCTGTGCTCCCGCTGGCGTCTGCTGCCGCGGTGCTACCTGCACCAGCACCATCACCACCGCCGGTGCCTGCACCGCTACCGGTACCGCTGGTGCCTTCTTCGCCACCAGCAGCGGCACCTGCAACGTTGGCAACGTCTCCAACGCCCCCTGCTGCTACGCCGACTACAACAAGACCGGTGGCGTGACCGTCACCGACATCTTCAACTTCCTCAGCGATTGGTTCGCTGCTAGCCCCTTCGCCCGCACCGGCGGCAACGGCGATGCGACGCCCCTCACAGTGCAGAACATCTTCGACTTCCTCACCAACTGGTTCAACGGATGCGCTCCCTAATCGCACCTGGTTTGACAAGCTTTTTTTCAACGGCCCCCCGCCCTTCGGCGGGGGGCCGTTGCTTTTTGCCCCTTGCAAAGTGGCACCCACGCCGAAGACCCCGGCTTCCCGAAACCGCTCCGCTCCTGGTCGACCCCCTTCATGGGTGCTCCAGCGGCAAGGCCGACCTGTTCCCAAGTTTGGGGCTGGCCGTTCTTCCCCAAATCACCATCTCGCGTGGTATGAGGGCGAATGCGATGTAGGATTGAACGCTTCTGTCCCGAGTACTCCCCCCGGAGGTGCCTCGTGCTCGCATCCCGCGCCATGATTTCATCTTTCGCCGCTCTCGCCATCGGCCTTGTCGCTGGCGTGCCATTCGCCGCCGCGCAATGCGCCCAGCCCAGCGGCAACGGCCAACTCTACAACCCCACTGGCCCAAACCTCGACGGCGCATCGTCGCAGAACATCGCCGGATCCTTTTTCGCCGCCGACAACATCACCATCTCCGCCAATGGCACAATCACCTCGCTCTGCTTCTGGGGTCGCTACGCCAGCGCGAACGTTCCCGCCGCGGGCGTCGAGCAGTTTCGCGTCACGTTCTATTCCGATGCTGGCGGGTATCCATCCGCGACCGCCTTCGCCGGGCCGTTCACGATCACCCAGGCGGGCGCTGGGCTAACCCGCGCCGTTGTTTCCAACGCCGCCAATAGTTTCGTCTGGTCCGCCAACATCGCGCCGGGTGTGAGCGTGACTGCTGGACAGTGCCTGTGGATGGAGATCGTCGGCGATACGCCCGGCGCACTGCTCGCCGATCGCTGGCGCTGGTCGGTGAATAACAACGCTGCCGCCTTGCCGTTTAAAGATGGCTTTGCCTACCAGGTTGCCACCGGCGGCATCTATTCCCCCGCGTCGCGCATCGGTGTGGATTTCTCCTGGGCTCTCAACGTCGCCGTCACGACTCCCGGTTGCCAGTTCTCTCCGGCGGCCAACTCGCTCTGCTCCGCTGCCCAAGCAGTCGCGGTGCCCAGCACGCTTCCGGCCATCAACGGCACCCGCGGCCAACTCGTCACCACCATTCCCTGCAAGGGCTCATCCGTCAGCGGCCCGGGACTCTGGTATTCCGTCGTCGGCAATGGCACGACGTACACCGCATCTTCCTGTGGCAATACCAACTACGACACCGTTCTTGCCGTCTACTGCGGCACCTGCGCCGGCTCGGACAACTCGGGCCTGAACTGCGTCGGCTCCAATGACACCGGCCCGATCACCTGCGTCGGTGTCGATTCCGCGCTGGTCTCCTGGCCCACCACCGCGGGTCTCACGTATTACGTGAACGTCTTCGGCTATCAGCAGGCCGCGGGCACGATTCTTGATCTTCAGTTTGCCACCACTGGCACGCAGGCCGCGACCCACCCGCCCTGTGCTTCGGATTTCTGCCCCGTTGATCTCGCCGGCATTCCAGCCGCGTCCTTCGAGCCCGATGCGTGCGCCGCCGACACCAACGGAGCGGATTGCAGCACCGCCAGCAGCCCGGGCATCCGCACCATCATCCTCGGCCAGACCGTCGCGGGCACCGTGCAATCCGCGGGAAGCTCGCGCGATCGTGACTTCTGGGAACTCTCCGGCCTCGCGCCGCACACCGCGTATCGGCTCACCGCTAGCGCGGAACTTCCCACCTCCATCTACACGCTCAACGGCGCGTGCGTCGCCGGATCATCCATCGGCACCGCCAATATCTCCGGGCTGCTCACGTACTGCGATGCCTTTCAGCGCGACTGGACGACTGACGCCACCGGCATCGCTCGCGTCCTGGTCACCACAAGCGAGTATTTCGGGCTCCCCTGCTCACTGAATCGCAACGAATACAAGTTCTCTGTCTCCGCCGCGCCCGCCGGGTCGTGCTGCCAGCCGATCACCTCCTGCCAGGTGACCTCGCAAGCAATCTGCAATGCCGTGGTCGGTGCGGTCTGGAACTCCGGCGGCACCTGCACGCCGACCGATGCGTGCAACGGCATCTGCTGCACCGGCTCCGCATGCGTGCTCGCCTCCGTCGGCCAGTGCACGGCCGCCGGAGCGATCTTTGTCGCCGGCGGCACATGCTCGCCGAATCCGTGCGTCGCCACCGCCGTGTGCTGCCGCGGCGCCACCTGCGCCACCACCTTCGCTTCCGCCGCGGCCTGCTCCGGCTCGCTCATCGCGGGCCAAACCGCTGGCGCCGTGTTCCCCTCCGGCTCCGCCTGCAATGCCGGCGGCACCGCCACGCCCTGCTGCTACGCGGACTACAACAAAGTGAACAGCATCAACGTGCAGGATATTTTCGACTATCTCAGCGACTGGTTCGCCGGAAGCCCATACGCCCGGGTCGGCAGTAATGGTGGCGCAGGGGCTCTGGCGGTTCAGAACATCTTTGACTTCCTCAGCGCTTGGTTCGCTGGTGGCTGCTGACCCCGCGGCAAGGTCCGTCGTCCGGGCTTCGAGCCCGCGTTCCCAACTAGATCGATACCTCGTATCCTCCCCGCATGACTCTCCCCGCCGCCGCTGCGCGCGATCTCCATCTCCGCTGGCTTCTTGAACTCACGCAGATTCCCACGGCCGCCGGTCGCGAGTGGCGCGTGGTGGACTACATCACCCGATGGGCCGCCGCGCGTCCCGACCTCGCGCTCACGCCCGACGCCGCGGGCAATCTCATCATCGCTCCGCGCATCCCTTGGCGAACCGCTGCGCCGGGTGCGTCTTCTGCCCCGCCGATCCTGATCACGGCGCACCTGGACCACCCCGCCTTTGTCGTCGAGCGCATCGTCGCCCCCAACATCGTCGAGCTCGCCTTCCGCGGCGGCGTGATGGATGTCTACTTCGAACAGGCCAGTGTTCTCATCCATACCGGCGGCCGGAACGGGCTCGCCGCTATCAGCATTCCCGCAACACTCACCGGCATCTCGTCGCCCCCCGGCGCGAACTTCACCTGCTATCTCGCAGAACTCTCACCCGGTGACATGGCCGCATCCACTGTCGCCCTCGGTGATGTAGCAACGTGGAACCTGCCCCCCGCGGAAGTCGACGCGGTCGGCATCGTCCACACCCATGCCTGCGATGATCTCGCCGCCGCCGCCGCCGCGCTCTCCGCGTTTGATGTGCTGCGTTCGCTGCACGCCTCGGGCGCACCGACCGAGGATGTGCGGCTGCTCTTCACGCGTTCCGAGGAGATCGGCTTCACGGGCGCGATCGCCGCCTGCAAGCTGGGCACCATCCCCACCGGCGCGCGCGTTCTGGCTCTTGAGAACAGCCGCAGCTTCGCGGATTCCCCCATCGGCGGCGGCCCGATCGTCCGCGTTGGCGATCGACTGAGTGTGTTCGATCCGCGGCTCACTGCAGCGTGCGCCAAGCGTGCTGAGGAACTCGCCGGCGCGCCCGCATCGCCGACCGCAACACAGCGCGCCACGCAACAGTCCAACTGGCGCTGGCAGCGCAAGCTCATGGCTGGCGGCGCGTGCGAGGCCACCGTCTTCTGCGCCTACGGCCATCAGGCCACCTGCCTCTGCCTGCCCCTGGGCAACTACCACAACATGGCCGATCTCGCGCAGGTGCAGGATGGTTCCTATGACCGCGCCACCAAAGGTCCGCCGCGCGTGGGCCGTGAGTACATCCACCGCGACGACTACTTCGGCCTCATCGACCTGCTCGTGGCGCTCGGTCAGAACCTGCCCACCGCCGACCCCGCCATGCCCATGATTGACCGGCTCTACACCCGCCACGAAGCCATCTTGCGCGAGTCATAGTCGGAAGTCAGCGAGGGATCAAGGTATCAAGGCAACGAGGGAAATCCCAAGTCATCGTCCTGTGATGCCCTGATCCCTCTTCCCTCGATGCCTTCTCCTCACCCCACCCCCATCAACCCCCGCACCTCACTCACCAGATAGAACGAGCCGGTCACCACGATCAGATCCTCGCGTCCCACCGCGCGTTTGGCCAGTTCCATCGCCGCCGCCGCGTCCGGAGCGCACTGGCACATCTTCCCGCTCGCTTCCGTGAACTTCCGCGAGAGCTCGCGCGGGTCCGCCGCGCGTGCGTTGCCACTTTTCGTGAAGATCACCTTGTCCGCCCCGTGCGCCAGCTCGGCGAGCATCCCGTCTATGTCCTTGTCCGCCGCGCACCCAAAGACCACCACCAGCGAGTCGTACGCCACCGTGGCCGTCACGCCCTTCATCAGGCACTTGATGCTCTCGGCGTTGTGGGCCCCATCCACCATCACCCGCGGCGACTGCCTGGCCATCATCTCCATCCGCCCCGCCAGCTTCACCGTTCCCAGCCCGCGCGTCACGCGCTCCTCCGGCGTACGGAATCCCCGCTCGTTGAGCGCATCCAGAATCGCCAGCGCCAGCCCGCAGTTCATCGCCTGGTGCTCGCCCCGCAGTGGCACGACCAGGTGCTCGAACGTCGCCCGGGTTCCGTTTACGCTCACCAGCATGTGCGGCCCGGCCGCCATCCCCACGCCGCCCGGTTTCCCGCGCGCCTCGAAACGCGATGAGTACTCGATCTCCTGCCCAAGCACGCGCAGGGTCGTGCCCGATTGTTCCGCTTCCTGACGCAGCACCTCCAGCACGCCCGGCTTCTGCATCACTGTTACCGCCGCCGCCGCTGGCTTGAAGATGCCCGCCTTTTCCCGTGCGATCTTCTCCACCGTCGCGCCCAGAATCTGCGTGTGGTCCAGCGAGATGCTGGTGATCGCCGTCACCTCCGGCACCAGCACGTTTGTCGAATCCAGCCGCCCGCCCAAGCCGACTTCCACCACCGCCACATCCACCGCCTGTTCCGCGAAGTAGACGAACGCCATCGCCGTGGTCAACTCGAAAAAGGTCGGCTCACCTTCCGCCTCCGCGAGCTGATGCTCCGCCTCCGCCGCCCGCTGCGCCGCCGCGATGAAGTCGCGCTCCGAGATCAGCCCGCGATTCAGCCGGATTCGCTCCCGGATATCCATCAAATGCGGCGACGTATACAGCCCCACCGTGTATCCGCACCCCTCCAGCATCGCCGCGGCCATCTCGCATGTGGATCCCTTCCCCTTCGTCCCCGCCACATGCACAGACTTGAACGCCCGATGCGGATTCCCCAACAGCTCCATCAGCCGGTGCATCCGATCCAGCTTCATCGTGTCCGCGGCCAGCCGCGACGGATTGATCCGCTCCACATCCGTCCGCTCCAGCAGCCACTTGTTCACCCCATCCATATCCGTCAGTACCGGCAGCTTTTTCTTTCCCTTCCCCATTGAAACCTTCCCCGAAAGCAGGCCCGTTTTCGCCGCCGGCGCACCGCTCGCCTGTGCATGTGTTGCGGCCGAAAGTGTCGAAGGCGAGCTTTTTCCCATGAGCGACCGACAGTATGGCCCGCTCGCGGACCGAATACAACACAATCTTCGCGCAATCACCATCCTTTGCCGCACTCACCCACACGAATCGGTGCCGGACCATTCACGAACAGTTTGCAGCTGAGGAGATCTCCGCGACACCTTTCGATGCGCTTTGGTTTCATTCCAGCATCGTCGCGCGCCTCGGCTCGGTCACACGCGCGCCGTCTGCGCCCGCCCCGCCTGTTGCAGCAGTTCCGCCGAGGTCAGCATCTGCCGCAGCTTCTCGATGGTCGCAGGCGTCGCCGGGGTCATCGGCAGGCGCATCGCGCCCGAGTCATGGCCCAAGAGCGCCATCGCCGCCTTGACAGGGATCGGATTGGTTTCCAGGAACATCGCCTTGGCGATCGGTGCGATCTCGCGATGCGTCGCCCTCGCCTCTTCCAGCCGCCCCGCCGCCCATTGCGCACACATCGTGCTCACCAGCGCGGGCACCACGTTGGAGACCACCGAGACCACGCCAACCGCACCGACGGCCATCATCGGCAGCGTCAGCGGGTCATCGCCGCTGAGCACCGTCAGGTCCGGGCAGGCAGCGCAGGTTTCGGAGGTCAGGTCCACGTTCCCCGCGGCGTCCTTGATGGCCCGGATATTCCGGTGCTGCGATAGCCGCTTGATCGTGTCGAGCGTGAGGCCCCCCGCGCTCCGCCCCGGAACGTTGTACAGAATCACCGGGATTTCCGCCGCGTCCGCGATGGCGATGTAGTGCCGATACAGCCCCTCCTGCGTCGGCTTGTTGTAATACGGGTTCACACTCAGCGTGGCATCCGCCCCGCTGCTTGCTGCGAACTTCTGCATCGCCACTGCATGCGCCGTCGAGTTCGATCCCGCCCCCGCCACCACCACCAGCCCGTGTCGATGCCCCATCTGCACCGCCCGCGTCACCAGTTCCTGATACTCCTCGTGCTCCAGCGTCGGCGATTCGCCGGTGGTGCCGCTCACCACGATCCCCGTCACGCCTCCCGCCTCCTGCAACTGAATCTGCCGCTCCAGCCGCGCGTAGTCGATCGCGCTCCCATCCGGCGTAAATGGCGTGATGATCGCGGTGAAGCACCCGGTGAAGTGAACGCGACGATTCGAGGAAGCAGCGGCCATGGTCAATCTCCAAGTCGCCCCATGCGCCAGCAAACATACGGCCGCGGAGCGTCGAAAAATGTATCGGTCAGAATAAAGGAAACGCGGCAGACACAAAGCGGAATCCCAGCCACCATCAAAACCAGCACTCAGGCCCGTTTCGACCGTTTCAGCCCATCGCTCTGTTTGCACGTCGTGCGTCGCATGAGCGGATTATACCCGCCATGGTTCTTCGCGGCTGCACGAGAATAAAAAGCAACGCCCGCGCTGGTGAGCGCGGGCGTCGGGAATGAAACATCTTGTTTATATGCGGCAGATCAGCGACGGCGGCGGCGAACCGCAACCAGACCCGCACCAGCCATCAGCGCGGCCGCGCCGGGAGCCGGAACCAGCACGCCCGGAACCTTGTCCGAAGCGCCGCCGGCGAAGCCCTTGAACCGAACCAGCGGCGAGGGGGATGCCCCGGTCGCAAGGAAAGACGATGCGGTGAATCCGCTCGCGCCAGCGGATGTGATGTTGAACGTAAAGATGCCGGTCTGGCCGACCGCCACGCCGCCGGTCGGCGAGCCGCCGCCCAGCCACGATCCGCCGAGCGCCGCGCCCGCCTCGTACACGCCGTACGGAGAGGCCGACTCGGTCGATCCCAGCACCTGGAAGTTGGCGATCGAAGAAGCGGCCAGTTGAGCCGTCGCCGTTGCGTCCGACCCCGGAATATTGAACACCACGCCGGTGATGTATCCGCCAACAGCCGGCGTGTTTGTGTTGCTCAGCAGGATCGTCAGCGTTCCCGTGTTCAGCGTGTTGCTGGTGTACGAGATCGAGCCCGTGAATCGGCCAAGCCCGTCGGTGCTTCCCGCGGGATTCGACTGAATCATGACCATGGTTGCGCTGGCCGAGCTGGCCGCGACCATCAATCCGACAACAACAGCACCGAGCGCAGAAAATGAGCGCATGAGAAACTCCTACAAAAAAGAGGACATGAGTGTGGATGCGTGGCGGAATGAAATGCTGCCGCGCCGCGGCAACTTGGCCGCAAGACCTACAATATCACACGAAGCGTCGAACGCAAAGGAAAATCCCGCGTAATCGACACCAATGCTCCATGTTCCCATCTTGCACGCCGCAGCAACTTGCCCAGTTTGACGAGAACGCCCTGACATCTTCTCTGCGCCAAGCGCACATCGCTCAGTTTGCCAAGTTTTGTTCGATTCAATCCTCAAGCCGGTACCTCGCGACAAGCAAAAAAACGCCGCCCGCAGAGTGCGCGGGCGGCGATGATGAAACTGTTTGATTTCCCTCGGCGAGGTTCAGCGTCGACGCCGGCGGACCGCCACCAGACCCGCACCAGCCATCAGTGCGGCCGCGCCCGGCGCGGGTACCAGCACGCTCGGAACCTTGTCCGAGCCGCCGTTGTCAAAGCCCTTGAATCGCACCAGCGGAGAAGGCGAAGACCCAGAGGCGAGGAATGACGAAGCGGTGAGACCGCTCGCGTCCGAGGCAGTGATGTGAAACGTGAACGTGCCGCTCTGCCCAACGGCGATGCCCCCAGTGGGCGATCCGGCGCCCAGCCACGATCCGCCCAGTGCAGCACCGGCGTCATAGCTTCCATAAGGTGATGCGGGCGCGGACGGACCCAGATTCTGGAATCCCGATATCGAAGTGGCCGCCAGCTGCGCCACCGCCGCGCTGTCCGCGCCGGGAATATTGAACACGAGCCCGGTGATGTAGCCCCCCTGCGTCGGCGTGTTCGTGTTGCTGAGCACGATCGTGAGCGTGCCTGTGTTCAGCGTGTCGCCCGTGTACGAAAGCGTGCCCGTGAAGCGACCAAGCCCCTCGGTGCTCCCAGTCGGACTGGACTGGATCATCACGGTCGTCATCGTTGCGCTGGCCGAGCCGGCCGCGACCATCGAACCAACCACGATCGCAC
>JBKJOD010000258.1:0-3949 GCA_046593245.1 Phycisphaerales bacterium | reverse complement strand
CGCGCTCCCGCTGGAAAAGATCCTCGAACAGTGCAACGCGCTCCCAATGATCGATCTGCTCAAGGTGGACATCGAAGGCGCGGAACGCGAAGTGTTCAAGGCGAGTTCACCATGGATCCGGCGGGTGCGCTATATCGTCTTGGAAGTGCACCCGCCGTACACAACCGAGGAACTGCTGGCGGACCTGGAGGCAAACGGCCAGAAGTTCCGGGTCATTGACCGCCACAGGTCCGAACCCAATGAGATCGCGTTCCTGCAAGCGGAGTAGTTGTACGCCGCGCTCGGGAGTGATGCTTATCCTCACTTGGGGCAGAAAGGTGCGGGCCGAACTCCTGGGATACACGCACCAATGAATCGTCTACTTTGGAGCACAGACACCCCCATGCCGTCGGGGCCGGAGACCCTGCCGCCGCTGCGGCGCGAACCGGGTGGGCCTGTGCGCGCCTTGTTCTTCAATGGGTCGGAGCTGGGGTTCGCCACCAGCGCACAAGCGTTCGAGACCCTCTGCGCCTCGCGACCTGACATCGACGCCGTGCACGTGCGACTGCCCATCAAGGGGCTGCTTCGTGTGGCCGGCGCGCCGGTGCCGGAGCGTTGGCAACCGTGGGCGCTGGGAACGACGCGTCTTGCGCTGGCGAACGGGGCAAAGATCATGCGCCTGTTCCGCACGACCCTCCCGCTCGAGCGCTTTGACGTAGTCCACTTCATGACGCAGCAGCGCGCGTGGCCGATCTCAAAGCTCGCGGGCAGGGTGAAAACAAAGTTCGCGGTAAATCTGGATGCGACGGTGCCCGCATGGTGCCGGGAGTTCGGATGGAGGCGATCTCCTCTGGATTTGGATGCCCGGGTCGAGCGTCGGATCCTGTGCCAGGCAGACATGGTCGTCTGTTGGAGCCGCTGGGCGGCAGACTCCGCGGTACGTGACTGCGCCGTGGACCCCGAACGGATCACCTTGAATAAATCCTGCGCCATCGTCGCCCCGGATGGACCGTTTCGGACCCACGCCGAAACACCAGCGCGGGGCACGCCGGGCGGTGCCCTCGTGCGAATCGTCTTTGTGGGCAATGACTGGGAGCGAAAAGGCGGGCCGCGGCTGGTGCGCTGGCATCAAGAACGTTGGAAGGAAATCGCGGAGCTCCATGTGTGCTCGCGCACCGCACCGCAGGATCGGTCACTCAAGAATGTGGTTTGGCATGGACAGACGGATCGCACAACACTTCTCAACCAAGTACTGCCGTCGATGGACATGATGGTCATGCCCACGCGGATCGATACCTTTCTGATTGCTGCACAAGAAGCGCAGGGCGCCGGGTTGCCGGTCATCACTTCTCGAATCGCAGGGTTACCTGAAGTGGTGCGTCACGGCCGATCGGGTTTTCTCTGCCGGTTTGACCAGGACGAGGAGTTCATTACCGCCATCCAATCGCTGCTGACGGACCACGCGCTGCGCCGCAGAATGGGAGTTGCAGCGCGTGAGTTCGCGATGACAAATCTGTCGGCGAGCGTGTGGCACAACCATCTGTTCGACCAGTTGGCGGCGGTGGTCGATGGGAGGCCAATCGTTTTCTCGCCGCCAGGAATTGACATCCGCCGCTCAGACTCTGAGCGGATCAATCCGCGGAACGAGTTGGAGTCTTTGCAAGCGACGGAGATGCCTCGATGAGCGCACACACTCCACCAGATTCGCCCGCAACGCGGGCCCCGAGGTCCTCGGGCTTCGGCGATCGACTTCGCACCTATCTCATCGGGGTGGGCATTGGTGCCATGCTCCTCGGCTTGTTCTGGATGATGAAGCGCCAGGCCGCATTGCAGCAAGTCCCCCAGCAGAATACCACCCCGTACGGGGTGTCTACACCCCCGCCAGTCCAGCCGAGTAGAAACTGATCTTGAAGTTTCACCAGACATTCGACCTTCAACCAGAATACGCTAACATTCCCCAACCTCAAATGGATCGGGGGTTTCCTTTTGTGCATGGAGGGGTGCAATGGCCACACGCAGCGGTACATCGAGTGGGATCGCGACTGGACTGACCGAGCCCAAGCCGGAGCCCAAGCCCGCGAAAGTGCGGCCGAAAGTTGAACCAGCCAACGGCAAAGGCGGACCAGTTCCAAGAACCGTTCACGGAAACCGCCCCGCTACGGTGTCCACGACCGCGACCCATCCGACTCCCACGCGGCCCGTGACCATGGGCGATCTCAATCTGGCGCACTGCATCCGCGTCCGTGGTGCCCGCGAGCACAATCTCAAGAACGTGGATGTCAACATCCCGCGCGATCGGCTGGTGGTCATCACCGGTCTCTCCGGCTCCGGCAAAAGCTCGCTCGCCTTCGACACCATCTTCGCCGAGGGTCAACGCAAGTACATGGAGTCTCTCTCCGCGTACGCCCGCCAGTTCCTCGATCAGCTCAAAAAGCCGGATGTCGATGACATCGAGGGCCTCCCCCCCACCATCGCCATCGAGCAGCGCAGCGGCACCGCCAGCCCGCGCTCCACCGTCGCCACCACCACCGAAATCTACGACTACCTCCGCCTCCTCTACGCCCGCTGCGGCAAGCCCACCTGCTGGCATCCGACGGAGGTGAAGAAAGATGGCACCGTCCTCGAACGCTGCGGCAAACCCATCAGCGCGATGGGCGCAACGCAGATCGTCGATGCCATCATGGACCTTGGCATCCCGGGTGGTGCGGCTCTCCGAGCCGGAAGCACTTCGTCCGGCTCGGAGAGCCGGACCACTCAAGAACTGCGGCTCATGATCCTCGCCCCCGTCCTTCGCGCCAAGAAGGGCTTCCACAAGGAAGTGCTTGAGGACATGCAGGCCCAGGGTTGGGGTCGCATCCGCGTCGCCCCCGGCGGCAAGAACCCGGAGGTCATGGAGATTCGCGACGCCCTGAAAAAGGGCGGCGAGAATCCCCTCGGCCTGGGCCGCTACGAGAAGCACTCCATCGACGTCGTCATCGATCGCATCGGCCTCCGCCCCGATGTCCGCCAGCGCATCGCCGAAGCCGTCGAGAGCGCGCTCAAACTTGCAAGCGGCACCGTCGTCGTTTCCGTCGAAGAAACCAAAGACGGCAAAACCGTCTGGACCGACCGCATCTTCAGCGAGAAGTTCGCCTGCGCCGAGCACCCCGAGTGCGCGCTGGAAGAACTCTCGCCGCGTCTCTTCTCCTTCAACTCGCCACACGGTGCGTGCGCTCAGTGCCACGGCCTCGGCAAGATCATGGAGTATGACGAGGCGCTCGTGATCCCGGATCCGAGCAAGTCCCTCGGCGATGGCGCGGTCAAGCCCTTTCGCGTGCCGCCGCCGATGGGGCGCTTCTTCCGCAAGCGTCTGCGCCAGTTCTGCGAGCACTTCGGCGTCAGCCCGAACCAGTCCGTCTCCGCACTCTCGCCCGCGATCAAGAAAATCCTTCTCAAAGGCACCACCGAAGAGGATGCCAAGAAGTACAAGCACGCCTTCGACGGCGTCGGCAAGATTCTTCAGAACTGGTACGAGAAGACCGAATCCGGCTTTATCCGCGAGTGGCTCGGGCAGTACATGCACGAGACCGACTGCCCCGTCTGCCGCGGCGACCGCCTCCGCATCGACGCGTTGCACGTTCAGATGTCCAGCGAGCACACCGCGGACATGAACAAGGCCAGGAGCGCGACGATCCTCGGCCGCTCCAGAAACGATGGTCACACGCTGAACATCGCCGAGCTCAGCCGCCTCACCATCGACGATGCCGCCGAGTTCATCCGCGCCATGATCCTCACAAGCGAGCAGAAGACCATCGCCGAGGCGATCCTCAAGGAGCTCCTCTCGCGCATGGGCTTCCTCACCAGCGTGGGACTCGAATATCTCTCGCTGGACCGCAAGACCGGCACCCTCTCCGGCGGCGAGGCCCAGCGCATCCGTCTCGCCACGCAGGTTGGTAGCAAGCTCGTCGGCGCGTGCTACGTGCTGGATGAG
>JBKJOD010000076.1:0-5345 GCA_046593245.1 Phycisphaerales bacterium | reverse complement strand
CCGCGCCCTCGGCGGGCATGACGATCTCGATCTGTCCCTCGGGCCAATCCACACCGACGCGACCACCCAGGGCGGCGAACTCGATGTTGCTCGCATTATCCAGCGTCACGCCAACTTCCATCGGTGCGTTCTCGCCCGGTGCCCGCGTGAGGTGCACCGTAGTGTGAACGCGCCCGGTGGGCGCTCGCTCGACGCGCACCGCCGCGAGCCCTTCGCCCGCGGCCGGCGAAAACACCCCGACGAATCGCTCAATGGGCGCACTGAGATTCGCCTCAGAAACTGTGAGCGTGCCATCCATGCTGCCACGCCGTGGGCCGGGGTCACCTCCGAGTCGCTTCTCCAGAGCGAGCGAGAAGTTCGCCGCCTGCAATGGGCCAACGAAGGCGCCGCTCCCGCCGGATTCCTCAGGGGTTGGCACTCGATACAGATGCGATTCCATTCCCGAAATCGTGAGCGCGGAGCGGGTGATCCGCATCTGCCCGCGGAAGTCTTCAATAGTGAAGGCGGGCGTGTCTCCGGGGAGCGTCGGCGCGCATCGCACTCCTGCAAGGTCAACGCCAACGTCATACGCAATAGTGGGCGTCGGATCGTCCGCACGCTGCTCTGGATCGGCCATCACGCGGGCATCACAGCCGAGGGTGCCGGAAGCGTTCAATCGCCGCATCAGTTCGCCGAAGGAGAGTTCCCGCGCGGCCAAGAGCGTGCCCGCCGGAACCGGATCGTCCTGCGGGAGCGCGTGCAGCAGCAGCGCATCCACCGGAACATCACGAGCCGTGATTCTCACATCCGGACGCGTCTCACGCTTATCACCGGTGAAGAACGTCACGTTTGCGGAGAGGTCCATCGCGCCGCCCGAGAGCGGCTGAAAGGTTCCCGAGATCAACTTGGCATCGTCATCGGTGATGTGCAGTTTCACGCCGGTTGCAACGACCGGGAGCGGGAACGGGTCCACGAGCAATCCTGTCTTCTCGAACGCCACGTCAACGGTCGTGAACCATGGCGCATCCTTGCCCTCGGGCGTGTGGACGTGCACATCGACCTGACACTCCCCCGCGAGCGCGAACTCCGGCGGACCGTTCTCCACCGGCACACTGCCCGGCGGACGAACGAGCTTGTCGGCCAGCAGCCGCTCGTACTCGGGACGCGAGAACACATTCTCCAGCACGCGCCGACGATCCTTGGGCATCGCGTCCAGCAAATGCGAGTCCACCGGAACGTGCTCCGCGTGGACGTTGATATCGACCATCGCTTCATCCGTCAGCGGCGCGATCATGCCATCGGCGCGGAGCGTCGCGCCCGATGGGCCGTGCCCTTCGAGTTTCACGATGCGGAGCGAGTGGTCATCAAACTCAAACTCGCCGGAGGTTTCCAGGAACGGATACGGAAACTTGTGGAACGCCGCCTGCCCGTGACGAAGCGTGATGCGTCCTCCGGAGACTTGAACATCCGCGGGCTTGCCGTTCACGGGAGTTCCGCGCGAGATGAGCACGCGGGCATCCAGTTCGCCCGTCGGACCGGAGAACGCACGGAAGTATTCCTTCACCCGCGCCGGGATGTATGGAAGAAGTTCCGTCTCTTTGGTCACACCGATCTTCTGCGCGATAATCTCACACGACAGTGCGGCGTCGATATCCGTCCCCTGGGTTATCAGTCGCACCGTCGAAACGCCTTGCTGGCCTTCCACTTTGCCCGTGAGCGTCGCGATCAGTCCGTTCTTGGAGAATCCGACGGTGCCGGAAACGCCCTGCAAACCGAGGTCTTTCATCTCGCCGGGTGCCATGCCTTCGGCGGGGATCAGCGCGTTCATGGAGACGTTGTCAAGCGTGACCTCGACGGTTGCACCGTTGTTCTTGTCGTAACTCATTGCGGCGCTGGAGATGCGTCCCTGCACGTTCAGCTTGCGCCACTGCTCTCGATACGCCGTGGGAATGGACTCCGGCTTCCATGCGTCGAAGGCGAGATTGAAGAGTTTGATTTGGGCCGCGCTGGTATCCAGGTTGATGCGCCCATCCAGCAGCAGTGCCTTCTCGCGCGTCTGCCCCGTTTCAGCAAAGCGAATGCTGTAGATCGGGCGCTTCGGGTCGATGGGCATGAACGATCCGGACAGGTGCAGTTCCTTGAGCGTGCGCGACTCGCCTGTGGCCTTGGCGTGCTCGGCGAGAATGATGACACCGTCCATCGCGTCGATCTTGGGCGGAGTGGGTCCACCTCCTCCACCGCTACTGGTGCCCGCCGCGCTTGCCTGCGCAGCGATCGCGGAGAGATTCACATCACCATCCTCGATGCTCTGGCTCACGCGAAAGATCGGCTTGTTCAGTCGCACCGCCGTGGGGGTGACATCTCCGGTGAAAATGCCCGACCAGTCCAGATCAACGACCGCCTGCTCGGCCGTGAGCGCCAATCCCGCATCACCCGGCACGCCCGGGAGCCGAAGCCGGAAGTGGTTGATGACCAGCCGCCCATCGAGGTCGATGTACGCGCCGGTCGCCCCCGTGCCCTCGAGCGTGCAGCCCGTCAACCCTTTGATCTGCGAGCCCACCACGCTTCCCACCAGCGGCGAGCGCATCAGCAGCAGCAACACGAGCGCGATGGCGAGCGGAATACCCAGAAGCAAACGGACATTCCACCTCAATCGGTGGGTGGTGAACCGCTTTCGCTTTGGCTTAGCCGTCTCTACAAAATCCCCCTTGACTAGGGGAGCATTGCTCGGAGTGTCGGTGGAGTTCGCCATAAGCCGTCGATTTCGTGCTTGCAATGGGCCATCAGGACAGGGACGCGCATCGGGCGAGCTGCCGCAACCGGCTGGAATAGTAAGCGATGTTGGGCTGGCTACCCCACAATCATGCCCCAGACTTGTCCGGGTTTTGCACGGTGGACAGATGGTCGGGCTATGTTTGACGACGGAGCACCGTTCATGGCCAAGTCACGACAAGTCTTTGTCTGCCGCACATGCGGGGCGGCACAAGCGCGATGGATGGGCAAGTGCCCGGACTGCAACGCGTGGGACTCGCTGGAGGAGCAGCGCGTGGAGAAGTCCGCGACGCGCGATCCGCAGCGCGGGTTGATCGAGCAGTGGCAAGCGGAGGGGGGTGCGAGCGAGGGGATCGCGGCGACATCGACGGAGAACATCGCGCGGCCAATCGCAGAAGCGGGATCGGCCGATGGACCCGTGCCGCGCTTGAACACGGGGATCGCGGAACTGGATCGCGTGCTCGGCGGCGGGATTGTCGCGGGAAGCGCGGTGCTGGTGGGTGGCGATCCAGGGATCGGCAAGAGCACGCTGATGTTGCAAGCGGCGGGGGCGATGGGAAGGGGAGAGATGGGATCGAGGGATCAAGGGATCAAGCGGATGCCTCTATCCCATGATCCCTCGATCCCTACTTCCGTTCTCTATGTGTCCAGCGAGGAATCCGCAGAACAGGTGCGGATGCGAGCGACGCGGCTGGGTGTGGGTGATTCGCCGAATCTGTTCGTGCTGAGCGATACCAATCTGGCGCGGATCGTGGAGCAGACGCGCCGGGTGTTGCCGCGGGTGCTCGTGATCGATTCAGTGCAGATGATCTACAAGGCGGATTTGGACGCCGCGCCTGGGTCGATTTCGCAACTGAGGCGCTGCTGCGCGGAACTCGTGTATCTGGCAAAGGTCAGCAACATCGCGGTGGTGCTCGTCGGGCATGTGACCAAGGACGGGCAGCTTGCGGGGCCACGGCTGCTGGAGCATCTGGTGGATGCGGTGCTGTACTTCGAGGGCGATCGCTACCACGCGCACCGCATCCTGCGCGGCGTAAAAAACCGCTTCGGCACCACGCAGGAGATCGGCATCTTCGAGATGACCGGCGGCGGGCTGAAGGAAGTCCCCGGCGGGCTGGGTGTGGGCGTGCTGGAACCGGGCGCGGGGGCGAAGGTGGGTGCAGTGATCTGCCCGATCCTTACCGGGACGCGCTGCGTTCTGGTGGAGATTCAGGCGCTCACGGCCACCGGGTTTCTCGGGGCCGCCAAACGCAAGAGTTCCGGATTGGACACCAACCGACTGGCGATGGTGATCGCTGTGCTGGAACAGCACGCGGAACTGCGGCTGGCCGATCGCGACATCTTCGCCTCCAGCGTCGGCGGCATTCGCGTGGTCGAGCCGGCGAGCGATCTCTCGCTGCTGCTTGCGATCGCGGGGGCGCACTACAAGCGCAAGCTGGAACCGGGGACGGCGGTGATCGGCGAGGTCGGGCTGGGCGGCGAGGTACGGATGGTCTCGCAACTGGAAATGCGGATCAGCGAGGCCGCGCGGCTGGGGTTCAAGCGGATCATCTGCCCGAAGCTGCCCAAGGGGACGATCAAATCGCCCGCTGGTGTGACGGTGGATGTGGTGGGGACGATCGGGCAGGCGATTGAGCGGTTGCAGAGATAGCTGTGACTCGTGTATCCGCGGGATTCGCTCGAAGACTCGCTCATCCCGGGCGTGTGAATGGAAGACGTGCGAGCGCCGCAAAGCGCTCGCACGCCATGCCAGGAAGGTACGTGGTTGGGCGGCGTGGCGAAATGAGGCCCGACGCACATGCAGAACGGGAGCGGGATTGGCGTATTGCGGGGGGAGATGAAAAGTGGAAATGTCCGCCCTTAAACCACCGGGCCGACGGTGGGCACGAGCCAGTCGGGCATCGCCGTCGGGCGGCCGGTGCGATCAACGCAGGCGAGCAGCGACTCGCCGGCCATGAGCACATCGCCAATGTGCGAGCCCGCGCTGGGGGTGATGCCGCCCGACGCGAGGTGGCTGCTGGCGGACTCAACACGGACGACCTCGTACTCGTGGCGAATCTTCACACGTGAGCCACCGATGACTCGAGTGCGGACTTCGACAAGATCGTCGTAGTGGCCGGGGCGGCGATATGAACAGCCCAGCTTCACAATCACGAGGAAGACGCCCGCGGCCTCGAGCTGCGCGTAGCTGATGCCGGCATCGCGGAGCAGCTCGGTGCGGCCCATTTCCAGCCACGGGATGTACGCGGCGTGGTGGACGACACCCATCGGGTCGCACTCGCAATAGCGCACTCGGACGCGAATGGAACCCTCGGAGGGAATCGGGCGGAGGGGGCGGAGCTGAGTGGGAATGGGATCGGACATTGGGCGAGAGTAGAGGGGTGGGGACGGCGAAGATATGAGGTGGGAGAGGAGGGGTGGAGGGGTAGAGGAGACTGGACTATCTCGTTCACCCCTCCACTCCACTACGGTCCTCTTCGTCACTTCAGTCGCGCGTATTATTCGTCAATGACGCATGTCCCGAATCAGTTTGACAAGCAGCTCGCGAGCAAGGTCCGTGTGCGCCAGCGAATCCTCCGCCTCCAGCGGGCGCA
>JBKJOD010000295.1:0-16387 GCA_046593245.1 Phycisphaerales bacterium | reverse complement strand
CCAGCCCCCACTCACCATTGTTGATCACCCGTCCGTCCCGCCTGTTGCTCTGCCAATATCCTGCCACCGCGCCGTAGTCCGTCACCGGACGGATCGACTTGTTCGCGTCCGTGCTGTTCACCGGTTCGGATGTCGTGTTCGTGTACCAGTGTGGCGTCAGCAGATCGATGTTGTCGCCCAGGAACAGCGCCCGCGCCGTGGCGCCGTGCGGCACGATTCCGTTGGTGCTGCTGATGATGTTCATGCTCGGGTCGTACTGCTTCACCGCCGCCGCCGTGCGCAGGATGAACTTGCTCCGCTCGCGCATCTCCTGCATGCGGCTCGGGTCCCCGTCTCCGTGCGGGCTGAGCGTCCACTGCCAGTTGTCCCATTCGTTGGGCAACTGAATGCCGATCACAGTCGTCGCCGCCGGGCTCTCATGCACCCAGTCGATGATCGTCTTCATCCGATCGATCGTCATGTCCTTCACGACCGGGTTCTGGAAGAAATCATTGATCGTCGTCAGCGGCCCGCCGTTGGCCGTTGAATACGGCGTGAGGTTGAACAGCGCCTTGTAGTTGAACGTGTCAAACGGCTTGAGAATCAATCGAATCCCCGTCCGCGCCGCCTCTGCCATCACGCTCTGCAAATAGTCCTTCATCGCCGGGTTGTAGTGGCCCTTCGGATACTCGATCCAGTAGTTCCCGTCCGGCAGCGAGCCCTGGCCCGCCGTCGGCAGTGCCAGCCACTCCAGTGTCACCCGCAGCGTGTTCACGCCGCTGGCCGCCAGCGAATCAAAGAATCCTGCTGCCGGCCCCTCTCCACCCGGGTTCACCGTGAAGTTGGTCATGCGCCCGGCGTTCGCGTTCCAGACATTGCCGTTGTACAAATTGCGCACGTAGTAGTTGCTCGGAATGATCGACGACCCGACCATCACAAACGGATCACCCGCCTCTGTCACCAGCGAACCCCCGTTGGGGCTCGGCAGCAGCCACTGCCCGTTGGACGTGTCCTGCTCGTCGGTCTGTGTTGTGAAGATCACCTGCCGGATGTCGCTCAGCCGCCCCGCTCCATCCACCGCGCGCACCGCCGTGTAATATGTCTGCCCCGGCTCCAGATCGTTGATCCGCAAGGACTCCGCTTGCCCGCGCGGGTGCGGCACATACGTGTTGCTCACGATCGTCGCGCTCTCCCACTCCAGCTCATTTGTGATCGGCATGTGCGACCAGCGGATGCCATACGCCGCCGCCCCGCCGCGCTTCGCCGGCCCCAGTGCCAGCACCGCGCTGCTCGCCGCCGGAGACAGAAAGTTCAGCCGCGCCCCATACCCATCCACGTTTGCCGCGCTCAGGTTGATCACCGGATTGGGCCTGTCATTGGTCCGCCCATCGCTGAACACCAGCCACGCATAGTTGATCGGCCCCTCCATCCCCGGAATCGCCACGTTGAAGCTGCTCTCGGTCGCGTTGATCTGGTCGTCCAGCGTCCGCGGCCCGAACCGCGTCGTCGCGCTGGTGTCCGCGTCGTGCGTCGTCGAATCGTGCGCCCCGCCCGTGTCATCAAACAACACCGAGAACGTCATCGTGATCGCCTGCCCGTTGATCGGCGCGCGATCCATTCCGATGGTCTCCCACGGCAGGAACACCTCGGTCGTCCAGCCCTGGTCCAGATCCGAGTTGTTGTTCAGCGTGCCGCGCAGCACCGTCTTCCACGTCATGCCCGTCGTCAGCGCGCCGTAGGGGTTCATCTGCACGCCGTCATAGTCGTTCTCCCGCCCCGTCGGGTTGTTGCCCCGGATGTAGTTGTACCGCGTCACCGCGCCCGAACCAGTCTCCGCCCCATTCACCGGCGCGATGTTGAACGCCAGCGCCCGCCCCGCTGGCGTCAGCAACCGCTTGCGCGTGTTGGACGGATCAAAGAACAGCGCGATCGAGTCATCGTTGAACCAGTCGTACCGCGTCCCGCTTCCCGCGCCTCCGCCATCCGCCCACAGATACTGGTCCGATACCTCAAACGCCGCGTACAGCCCCAGCTCCGTGTACTTCACCCGCGCCGTCACCGCCGAGTCCGTCCGATTCGCCTGCGCCCGAAAGATGGGCGTCGATCCCGCCCACTCCTGCTCGTTCACAATCCCATCCACGACCACTGGCCCGTAGTTCGCAAACCACGTCGGGTGCGCGATGCTCACCGGGTCGGCCACCATCATCTGCCGCGGCTCAAGCGTCTCCATCTCTAGAGAGTCCGCCCCCCCACGCCCGGCCCGAGCCGCGATCCTCGCAGCGTTCATTCCCCGATTACAGGGAGCATTCCTCGCCGTGTCGTTTCGCTGAGTTGTGGTGGCAGTCGGCATGTGACCTCGCGGATATGCCCGAAACCAGGTGGAAAACATCATCCCACCTAAATCGGGTATGCGGAGGATCGGCGCAAGTCAGGCCGGACTGTAATCAGAAATCTGAGTGTGTTTTTGGGGATAACCCCTAGACCCGAATAAAATCCCTTCTGAAACCGGGTAAAAAACCATTGACAAGCGTCACATTTCCGGCAAACTAGGGACTGTGTGCAACCTTTGGCCGCTACTCCCAAAGTCGTGCACGCATTTTCACGATCCTTCTCATCTGCCGGTCGTGCTCTGCTCGTGTTTTTTGCACTCGTGTATTCCGGGACGTAGTCCCGTGTAAGAAAGTGGAGAGTTGCGTTGCGTCGGCATGTCGCCGCCATGACGCTTGTCATTCGGGTTCCTTCCATAAATGGAAGAAAGGTGGTTCGTATGTCTTTTACGTTCGCTAAGAGGGCGTGGCTCACCGCGGTCGCCGCGTGTTGTAGTCTGAGCATTGCTGGCTCTGCGTTCGCGCAGTGCGCCAGCTATACCGTGAGCAACGGAACCGTTGCCTACCAATCGGGCACAACGGATGTGACCAATCACGGCGATGATGTTTCAACCATCATCACCACGCCGTTCCCGATCACATTCTTCGGCACCACGTACGCCTCGGGCGCGTCCGTCCGCGTGTGCAGCAACGGCTTCATGCAGATGGTGAGCACGACGTCTTCCACGGCGTTCACCAACGCCAATCTGCCCGCAACGACGGTCTCCGGCCCGGCTCTCATGCCGTACTGGGATGACCTGAACACCTCGACCACCACCCCGCTCACCAAGGGCATCTTCACCGCCGTCATCGGCGCGACCCCCACGCGGCAGTGGGTCATCGAGTGGCGCGTCGGAACCGGGACCTCCGGCGTTCCCATCACCAGCATGTTCGAGATCGTCTTCTACGAAGGAAGCAACGACTTCGATTTCGTGTATGGCACCCCGCTGGCCTCCACCGCCTCCGCGACCATCGGCATCCAGTCCAGCGGCACCGCCGGCAGCACCGCAAACGTGCTCGGCTTCAACGTGGCTGGTACCGTCGCTTCCGGGGCTTCCCGTCACTTCACCTGCGTCGCCCCCGGCACCGGTGCGTGCTGCGCCAACACCGGCGTCTGCTCGGTCGTTGCCTCCACGTCTTGCACCTCTCCCTCGATCTACCAGGGCAACAACTCTGTCTGCAACGCGGGCAACACCTGCACCAGCGCGACCGTTGGTAGCTGCTGCAACACCACCACCGCCGCCTGCACCTTTGTCGCAAGCTCCACAGCGTGCGCCTCCCCCAGCGTCTATACCGCTGGCGGTGCCTGCTCCCCCAACACCTGTGCGCCGGTTGGCTCCTGCTGCAACACCTC
The DNA here is from genome assembly GCA_046593245.1 of Phycisphaerales bacterium. Lineage (GTDB taxonomy): Bacteria > Planctomycetota > Phycisphaerae > Phycisphaerales > UBA1924 > UBA4658. The sequence goes on along the minus strand of JBKJOD010000295.1, from coordinate 12,688 downwards.
CACCTTCGTCTGCACCGCGCAGACCGCGGCCACGTGTGCCTTCACCTTCGTCGCTTCTCCCGCCACCTGTACCACCAACCCCTGCCCCGCTCCGGCCAACGATCTGTGCGCCAACGCCATCGTGCTCTCCGGCACTGGCCCCTTCCCGCTCCAGACGCTCGGCCAGGACATCAGCTCCGCCGATACCACCGCCCTGAGCCCCGCCGTCTGCGCGAGCTCCAGCCGTGACGTGTGGTACTCCTTCACACCCGCCAGCGGTGCTCTTTCCTACACGTTCACCACCTGCAACTCGGTGACCAACACCGGAACGCTCGCGGGCGGCGCGTTTGACACCGTCCTATCTATCCACAGCGCGTGCCCCATCACCGGCGCCAACAACCTGCAGACCGGCCTCGCCAGCAACTGCAACGACGACAGCTGCACCGGCGGCATCGGCGCCTCCACCATTCCCGGCCTGACACTGACCGCCGGCCAGACCTACTTGATCCGCGTCGCCGGTTTCAGCACCACGAACTTCGGCAACTTCCGGCTTGACATCATCAGCGAGCCCTACGGTGCTTGCTGCTCTTCCACCTCTAGCTGCATCCTCTCCGCCCAGTCCGCCTGCACCGGTACCAACGTCTTCGTTGGCGGCGGCACCCTCTGCAACACCTCCGGCATCTGCAACGGCGCCTGCTGCAATACAGCGACCGCCGTCTGCACCTTCACCACTGCGGCTTCCTGCACCGGCACCCACGGCGGCGTCGGCAGCGTCTGCTCGACCACCTTCTGCCCCACCACCACGTGCTGCAATGACGCCACCGGCGCCTGCACCACCACCGGCACCGCCGCGTGCCCCGCTGGCACCACCAACAACGGCACCGGCACGTGCACCGCTTCTCCCTGCCGCACGACTACCTGCTGCAATGACGCCACCGGCACCTGCACGCTGACCGGCACTGCGGCCTGCCCCGCTGGCACGACCGCAAACGCCGCTGCTACTTGCACCCCGACGCCCTGCACTACCTCTACGTGCTGCAACACCACCACCGGTGCTTGCACCGTCACCGGCGGCGCGGCCTGTGCCGCCGGAAGCGTTGCCAACGCCGCCGCTACCTGCTCTCCCCAGCCCTGCCCGCAGCCCACGGCCTGCTGCTCCGCTGGCGGCTGCTGCACGCTCGCCTTTGCCGCCGGTTGCACCGGCACTTCCGGCACTGCTCTGACATGTTCTCCCAACCCCTGCACGGGCGCCGCTCCGGCCAACGATGCCTGCGCTGGTGCCACCAGCATCGCTCTCAACAGCGCCGTGGTTGCTGAAAGCTGCCTCGCTACCGCTGAAGCTGGCGACGTCGCCGGCACCTGCACCGCTGGCACCTTCGCCAGCATGTGGTGGGCCTTTACCGCTCCTCACACCGGCACCTTCACCGCCAGCACCTGCGGCAGCTCCTACGACACCGTTCTAAACGTCTTCTCCGGTTCCTGTGCCGCCCTTGCTTCCGTCGGCTGCAACGATGACACCTGCGGACTGCAGTCCACCATCAGCAACCTCGCCTTCACCGCGGGGCAAACCTACTTGATCCGCGTCGGCTCCTTCTCAACCGCCACCGGCACGATCAACCTCATCGTCACCGCCAACAACCCCGCGGGCTCGTGCTGCAACGTCTCCGCCTGCACCGCAACGGACTCCCTGGCCTGCGCTGGCACCTTCACCGCTGCCGGCACCTGCACCCCCAACCCCTGCCCGCAGCCCGGCACCTGCTGCGACACCGCCGGTGTCTGCTCCTTCGTCCTGCAGGCTTCCTGCACCGGAACCTTCACCGTTGGCGGTTCCTGCACCCCCAACCCCTGCCTCCCGCCCGGCGTCTGCTGCCGCGGCTCTACCTGCACCACCACCATCACCAACGCGGCTGATTGTGCGGCTTCTCTCAGCGGCACCGCTGGCTCCAGCTTCCCCGCCGGCGCTGCCTGCAACGGCGCTCCCGTCTCCAACACCCCCTGCTGCTACGGCGACTACAACAAGGTCAACGGCATCACCGTCAACGATATCTTCAACTTCCTGAGCGACTGGTTCGCCGGAGTTCCCTACGCCCGCACCGGCGGCAACGGCGACGCCACTCCGCTCACCGTGCAGAACATCTTCGACTTCCTCTCCAACTGGTTCGCCGGCTGCCCATAATCAGTTCGGATCTACATCTCAACTACACCCCCAAGCCCCCGCCATCTGGCGGGGGCTTTTTTTCTTGCACCATCCAACCGACAGATCATCAATGGACCGTGTGGTGGCGAATCCTTCCACGTTTGCCCTGAACTCCCCCGGTTCCGGTCGGATCAACGCACTCCTCTTCGCCTTTGCATAGAAAAACATTGACAACCCGCTCGCAATCTGCACACTCACACATGGATTGCTGCGCTGGCCCGCGTTGCGATGATCGCACACGTGGCTGGGCGCTCCTCTTGAACTAGAAAGGTGGTTCGTATGTCTCTGAGAAACTGTTTGAGGACGTGGCTCACCGCGGCCGCGTGTCTCGCGTGTTCTGGCACCCTTGCAAGCGCCCAGGTCCGCATCAGCCAGCTCTACGGCGGCGGCGCCGTGAGCGCCAACGGCTTCAACGCTGACTTTATCGAGCTGTACAACGCCGGTGCCTCACCCGTGGCCCTCGCTGGCAAGTCGGTGCAGATCGCCAGCGGTGCTGCCAGCACCGCATGGACGGTCGTTGCCCTCACCGGCTCCATCCCGGCCAACGGCTACTACCTCGTCCGCCTTGAAGCCGCCAGCGCCACAGGCCGCGCGTATGTCGCCGATCAGGTTCCCGGCACCCTTGCCACCTCGATGTCGTCCTCCACCGGAAAGGGTGCGCTGGTTGACAGCATCACCCCGATCACCGGTGCCGGATGCACCACGCCCGGCGTAACCATTCTCGACCTGGTCACCTACGGCACCACCGCCAGCGCCACGCTCTGCTACGAAGGCACGGTCGGCAACGCGCTCACCACCTCCGGCGGTGCCTTCTCGGTGCTCCGCAAGTGCGCCGGCGCGATCGATGCCAACGACAATCGCAACGACTTCCAAAGCAACATCGCGACTCCGCGCAACTCGTCCGTGGTCGCCGCCCCCTCCGGCCCGCGTCAGAACGCGGTCATCACGCCCGCCTCGGGCGCTCCCGCCACCGCGGTCCTGCTGACCTCCACCCCGATCCTCTGCTCCGGCACCGCCACGAGCGTAACCGCCGACCTCTCCCAGCTCGGTGGCTCTGCGGCACAGCCGCTCTTCGACGACGGCACCAACGGCGATGTCACCGCCGCCAACGGCACCTTCTCGTTCTCCTTCACCGTCGGCGCCGTTGGCGCTGGCACCAAGACAATCGTCGTCTCCGCTACCGACAGCAGCGGCCGCACTTCCACCGATCGTCTGCTCTTTGACATCTCCGGTGCCTGCTGCACCTCCTCCGCCGCGTGCGCCCTGAGTGCCCAGTCCGCCTGCACGGGCGTGTTCACTGGCGCCGCAAGCTGCACCCCCAGCCCCTGCACCAACGCCTTCGGCTCCTGCTGCGTTGGCACCGCGTGCTCCGTCACCGGCCAGTCCGCCTGCACCGGCACGTGGACCGCCGGCGCTTCCTGCGGCTACGCCGCGCCGGTCATTGGCGCCACCCCGATCGAGGACATCTCCGCCTCCCCTTCCGCGACCCAGCTCACCCTGGGCGATGACACCTCCAGCGCCGTCATCTCCATCCCGTTCACCTTCCGCCACTTCGGCGTTGTGAAGCCCTCTCTCATTATCAACTCCAACGGCTGGCTCACCTTCGACACCGCCGGTGCTCCCACCACGGTTCAGATGCGCACCCCGGTTGTCCCCATGGGCTTCGCTGGCGCTGGCCAGCCCAGCGTTCCCAACGATTTCATCGCCGCCTACTGGCGCGACCTGAACCAGAACGCCGCGCAGACTCCCGCCCAGACCGTTTCCTACGAGACCCGCGGCACCGCTCCCTTCCGCCGCTTCATCGCTCTCTGGAAAGTCGCCATCTTCTCCAACACCGGCTACAACGTCTTTGAGATCATCCTGAACGAAGGTTCAGATGTAGTCGAGATCCGCTACGGCGCGTTCACAGTCGCCGTCACCAACGCAACCTTTGGCGCCGGGCTTGAGAACGCCGCGGGCACCGGTGGGCGCGATATCGCCTCCACCTCCATCGCGCAGAACACCAGCTACATCTTCGTCCCCGCCGATCCGTGCAACCCGGTCAGCTACCCGAACGGCGCATGCTGCGCTGGGGCCTCCTGCACCACCGGCACCCAGGCCGCTTGCTTCGTCGTTGGCGGTTCTTATCAGGGCGACACATCTACCTGCTCGCCCAGCCCCTGCGTCACCGGCGCGTGCTGCGCGCTCGCGGGTGGATGCGCCGTGACCATCCAGACCCTCTGCCAGTCCGCTAATGGCTTCTACCAGGGTGACACCACAACCTGCGGCCAAACCGCCTGCCCCGTGGCCGGCGTCTGCTGCACCGGCACGTCCTGCGCCGCTGTCTTCCAGGCAAACTGCACCGGAACCTTCACCGCCGGTGGCTCCTGCTCCCCCAACCTCTGTGCCGCATCTTGCTGCACAACAACCGGCACTTGCTCGCTCGTGGCCGCTGGCGGCTCTTGCGCGGGCACGCTCGGTGCTCCCGGCTCCACCTGCTCCGGCGCGTCGTGCCTCCCCGTCAATGACACCTGCGCGGGCGCGATCGCTCTCGCTCTCGGCTCAACCTTCACTGGCGTCAACTCTCAGGCCCTGGACAACGACGGTGCCGCTTCCACCTGCCAAGCCAACGTGCATCGCGGCGTCTGGTTCTCCTTCACCGCACCGGCGGCCGGAACGTATCGCTTCTCCACTTGCGGCACCACTGGCGGAAACACCGACACAGTTCTGACCGTGTATACCGGCTCGTGTGGCTCCCTCACCCTCGTCGGCTGCAACGACGACGCGGGTCCCTCGTGCACCGGCCTCCTCGCTTCTTATGAGGTGACCGCAGCCGCCCCAACCACGTATCTCGTCCGGCTGGAATCCTACAACACCAGCACCGGCTCGTATTCCATCCTCGCCAGCCAAGTCGTCGCCATCGGCATCTGCTGCAGCAACTCCACCGGTGCGTGCACCGTTCTTGTCAGTGGCACCTGCGCCACCGGCACCACGCTCGGCACCGGCACCACCTGCGGCACCGGCACGCCCTCCACTTCCTGCGCTGCTACCGCAGTCTGCTGCAACTCCACGACCTTCGCTTGCTCCCTGATCTACGGCGGCTCCTGCGCCGCGGGCAGCACGACCGGCACCGGCACCAGTTGCTCGCCAACATCCTGCCCCGCCACCGGTGCCTGCTGCACCGGCACTGTCTGTGCACTGGTGCTTGACAACTCCGGCAGCCCCACCTGCGCCGGCACCTACCGAGGCGTCAACACCGCCTGCGCCAGCCCCAACCCCTGCTTCCCCGCCGACGAGTGCCAGACAACCAACCTCGTCGCTACCGTCGGTGCCAACCCCGTCAACAGCACTGGTGCCAGCACCTCGACCGTACTCGCCCCTGCGGGCTGCCCCTCCGGCCTCGCCGGCTCTTCCGGTTCCAACGACATCTTCATCAAGTTCACGCCCGTCCACACCGGTGCCTACAAGCTCGAGACCTGCGGCACTGCCGGATACGACTCGGTACTCTCCATCCACAGCGGGTGCCCGGCCACCGACGCCAACCTCATCCTGTGCAATGATGACTTCCTGACCGGCGCCACATGCGTTGACGCCTCGACCCCCGCGGGCCTCCGCTCTGTTCTCAACAGCGTCTCGCTGATGGCCGGCCAGCTCTACTTCATCCGTGTCGCCGGCTATGGCGCCACGGGCGGCCCCACTGGTGCCATCACCATCAACATCGGCAACCTGAACACCACCGGCTCTTGCTGCAACGGCACCGTCTGCTCACTGACGGACTCTTCCAACTGCACCGGCACCTTCGCCGCCGCTGGCGTTTGCTCGCCCAATCCCTGCGCCCCCGCCGGTGTCTGCTGCCGCGGCTCGACCTGCACCACCACCATCACGACCGACGCGGCGTGTACGTCTTCCCTCACTGGCGGCACCGCTGGTGCCAGCTTCCCCTCGGGCGCTGCCTGCAACGGCGCTGCCGTCTCCAACAGCCCCTGCTGCTACGGCGACTACAACAAGGTGGGCGGCGTCACCGTCACCGACATCTTCAACTTCCTCAGCGACTGGTTCGCCGGAAGCCCGTTTGCCCGCACCGGCGGCAACGGCGATGCCACCCCGCTGAGCGTGCAGAACATCTTCGACTTCCTTTCCAACTGGTTCGCGGGTTGCCCGTAATCAGTTCGGATGTAGAGCTCCGGTCCACACCTCAAGCCCCCGCCATCTGGCGGGCGCTTTTCTTTGCCGGTGCGCACTCTGACCGCCCGCGCACACGATGCTCGGATGACAGACCCCTTGAAAAATAAAAAACGCGAGCGATTGGATTCGAACCAATGACCTGCGGTTTAGGAAACCGCCGCTCTATCCAGCTGAGCTACGCCCGCAACGTGGGCAAGTGTAGGGGCGAACAATCGGGGATGAACGTACGTGCCGCGACTGCGTCTGATGTGCCCGCGATGATGCCGATGGTCCGCGCGATTTGCGCGATGCATGAAGAGTTGGACGGGAGACGCTACGACTATCTGCCGGATGTGGTGGAGCGATATCAGCGGTGGCTGCCGGAGCGTGCGGGCGATGCGCGGAGTGTGCTGCTGGTTGGTGAGGGTGCTGAACATGCGGGAGCTCCTGTGAAACTCGCGGGGTTTCTGGTGGGGACGGTGGAAGGAAACATTCCGATCTATCGCACGGTGGAGTTCGGGTTTATTCACGATGTGTGGGTGGAGCCGTGGGCGCGACGGTCGGGGCTGGGCGCGAAACTCGTGGACGCGGCGGTGGCGACGTTTACTTCCATGGGTATCAAGCAGATTCGGCTGGAGACGGCGGCGGGAAATGATGCGGCCCGCGCGCTGTTTGCGCGGCAGGGGTTTCGGGTGGCGGCCAGTGAGATGCAAAGAGACGTGTAGAGTTCTGTGGAAGCACTTGGATCCACGGGATTCGCTCCCAGAGCGTCGCTCATCCCGGGCGTGTGTGGCTAGACAAAGACGCGAACGACTTTGATGATGCCCGTGGCAATGGCGGCAATGTCGGTCGCACGCGCGGCCTGGGTGGCGAGTGCATCGCACGCGGCGCGGGCTTCGATGAGCGAGAAGGGTGTGGAGCGGGGTTCGCCCAGGCGCGAGGTGAGGTCGGCGATCGCGCCGGCGGGGACGATGGCGTCCATGGCTTCATCGCCGATGCGCCGGTTGCGGAGATCGGCGGTGAGGTTGCGGATGGCCAGCGACTGCGCGGCGATGGTGCGTTGCAGGTCGTCGAGCGCTTGGATGAGCGTTTCGCGTTGGTCGGCGGGCGCGTGCGTGGCGAGGAGCGTGCGCAGGTCGAGCAGTGATTGTTCGGTGAGCATGGATAGTCTCCTTGAGATATTGGATACCTGGAAACAACGCGAGCTGAGATCAGCGAGCAACGGTGCGGAAAGAATCCATCGCATCGTCGATGCGCCGCAGCCGCTGTCGCACTTCTTCCGCGGCGCGATCGCCAGAGGCATCGGTTATGAGCTCGAGGATCGCGGCACGGAGGTCGGGGTCGCGGAAGACCCCGAGTGCGTTCGAGGGAGAGCCGGCGCCAGTGGCATAGGACTTCATCGCGCCGGCGTGCAGGCCGAGGATGCGCCCTTGCTGGTCGATGCTGGCGATGAGCGAGTCGATTGCAGACTCAAATCTTGTTGCAGATTCCGCGGCGCGGCGGGCGGGACGGTAGTTGCTCAGGATGGCATCGCGCTGGTCCATCAGCCCAGCGCGAACGGCCGCATTCGTCTCGCGCTCAATGGTGGCGTTGATTCGATCGAGGTCGACCGCATCACGCAGAACCCGAGCGGGCGTGAAGCCGGGTGTCGCGATGGCGAGGTCGATGGTGGCCGGATGATCGGCGGCGAGCGCATCTGCGATTGCAGCACGCTGCGCGGGTGGCGCAGAGTTGATGCGGGTTGTCAGCGCGGCGGCTTCAGCGATGAGGGATCGCGTCCAGCTTGCGCCGGGATCGGAGAGTTCCGCGTCGGTCGGGTCACTTGGCGTGATGGTGGCGCGAATGCGAATGAGATCCTGACTCACGCGCTCACAGGCGCGCCGGAGCATCGCCCCGGATTCGAGATGCGCGAGTTCGCTCGCGGCAGCGGCGAGCGTGGCGACGTTGGCCGCGTAGATGGTGGAGTTGGCGATGTTCTGATCGGCGACTTGCTTGAACTCCGGGCTTGGCGCGCAGCCGATCGCGAGAAGCGACGCGGCGGTCACAATGATGCAATACCCAAAGCACAGAGCGAACTGAACCCGAACGAGTGAAGCGAAAGCGAATCGACGCCGCTGGCATGAACTGATCATGGCACCCCCCAATCTGATTGATGAACCCCCGAGGCGGGCACTCTGCCTGCCGTACACCGTACAGATTACGAGTGAATCCGGCCTTGTCAATGGCAAATGGAGAAAATGTCCCCAGCGATGCCTAACATAGCCCCCACTTTTGGGGCATTGGTTGCCCGGTTGGTGGTCGGAAAGCAGAAAACCAGGACCGGCGGCTTACGCCGCCCGGCTCTGTATGGAGAGTCGTCATGGAAGCCGGGATTGTCGGGATGCCGAACGTCGGGAAGAGCACGCTGTTCAACGCGCTGACAAAGGCGGGCGCGCTGGCGGCGAACTATCCGTTCGCGACCATCGAGCCCAACGTGGGCGTGGTGCCGATTCCGGACACGCGGCTGGAGATCATCCGGAAGTACATCGAGAGCCAGAAGATCATTCCCGCCGCGCTGCGGCTGGTGGATATCGCGGGCCTGGTGCGCGGCGCGAGCAAGGGCGAGGGCAAGGGCAACGCGTTCCTCAGCCACATCCGCGAGGTGGACGCGATCGTGCAGGTGGTGCGATGCTTCGAGAGCGCGCCCGGCGGCGAGGACATCACGCACGTTGAGGGTACCGTTGATCCGGCCCGCGACATCGACACGATCAACACGGAGCTGATCCTGGCGGACTTGCAGACGGTGGACTCATCGCTGAGCCGCGCGGAGCGGGCGGCCAAGAGCGGGGAGCGCGAGGCGATCGCGCGCTTCGAGGTGCTCAAGAAGATGCGACCGGTGTTGGACAACGGACAGCCGGCGATCACGGTGCGCATCGATGACCCGGAGCAGAAGAAGATCATGAAGGGGATGGGGCTGATCACGGCGAAGAAGGTGTTGTACGTGGCGAATGTGTCGGATGAGGATCCGCACGGTCGCGGGGCGCTTGCGATGAAGTGCCGCGCCCATGTGAAGACGCTCGGCGGCGATCCGGAGCAGGATGTGGTGCCGGTGTGCGCCCGCATCGAGAGCGAGCTTTCGGAACTTGGCGATGAGGATCGGCTGGAGATGCTCAAGAGCTACGGGATGGACGAGCCCGCGCTCAACGCGCTGGCCCGCGCGGCGTATCACCTGCTGGGGCTGCAGAGCTACTACACGGCGGGGCCGAAGGAAATCCGCGCGTGGACGATTCCGCAGGGAGCGACCGCGCCGCAGGCGGCGGGCGTGATTCACACCGACTTTGAGAAGGGGTTCATCCGCGCGGAAATCTACACCGTGGCCGATCTGGAGAAGTTCGGCACCGAGAAGGCCATCAAGGATGCGGGAAAGATGCGGATCGAGGGCAAGGAATACGTGATGAAGGACGCGGATGTGTGCCACTTCCTGTTCAACGTGTGATGCCGCGTTCGATATATGATCCTGCTGCGTCGGCTTGATGGTCGTACACCTTTGTGGAGTGCGTCACATGTCCCAGCTCAATATGGATCGGCTTATGCAGTTCATGGGCAAGGTCGTCGGCGACCTCGGCTCCTCCATGAGCACGCCCTTGGTGATTCTCGGCGACAAACTGGGGCTGTACAAGGCACTGGCTGCCGCCGGGCCGTCGGGGCTCACATCCGCGGAACTTGCCGGGGCGACGAAGACGCATGAGCGGTACATCCGCGAGTGGCTTGTCAACCAGGCCGCTGGCGGGTACGTCGAGTTTGACGCCAAAGCGGGGCGATACAGCATGACGCCCGAGCAGGGCGCGGCGCTGGCCGATGAGACAAGCCCGTGTCATGTGCCGGGCGGCTTTTACATCGCGATGTCGATGGCTCGCGATATCTCCAAGATCGAGAGCGCGTTCCGCTCCGGCGAGGGCGTGGACTGGGGCGAGCACGATACCGACCTGTTCTGCGGAACCGAACTTTTCTTCTCCGCGTCGTACCGCGCCAATCTCATTGCCTCATGGCTGCCCGCGCTGGAGGGCGTTGTCGCCAAGCTCGAACACGGCAGCATCGTCTGCGATGTCGGGTGCGGGCACGGGGCTTCGACGATGATCATGGCCAGGGCGTTTCCCAAGTCGACGTTCGTGGGCGTGGATGCCCATGCGCCGTCGATCGAGTGCGCCACGAAGCGGGCCGCGAAGATGGGGCTGGGCGATCGATGCACGTTCGTGACTGCCAACGCGACCGGATACGCCGCGCCCGCCGGTGGGTATGACTTCATCTGCTTCTTCGACTGCCTCCACGACATGGGCGACCCGGTCGGCGCGGCCAGGCACGCCCGGAAGTCCATCAAGGCCGATGGAACGGCGATGATTGTGGAGCCGGCGGCTGCGGATGACGTGTCGGGGAACCTCAACCCGGTGGGACGCGTGTTCAGCGCGGCCAGCACGATGATCTGCGTGCCGGCGTCCATCAAGCACAATGGACCGGCACTTGGAGCCGTCGCGGGCGAGGCGCGGATGACCAAGGTGCTCAACGAGGGCGGGTGGGGACGCGTGCGGAAGGCGACGTCGACACCATTCAACATGATTCTCGAAGCAAGGCCCTGACCGGAGGGGCTGCCCCGGCGGGGCGCACTGGGTCTGACACGCCCGGAATCGCCGAGCTGCCGCGCTGAAATCCAAAGCGACTCCAGGTGCGCAACCTTCGCTTGCATCGCCGATACTCTTGATTCATGTCTGATCCTTATCCCCTGCTGCTGCGGCCCGTGATCCTCGAAAAAGTCTGGGGCGGCCGCCGCTTGGAATCGCTCGGCAAGACGCTGGAGAAGCCGGACGCGAAGTATGGCGAGAGCTGGGAGATGGCGGATATGGCGTCCACCAGCGCATCGGGTGCGGGGGGCGGGGCAGTGCGTACGTTGATTGCGAATGGGGAGCTGCGCGGCAAGACGCTCGGGGATGCGGGCGCGGCGTGGGGGGCGGGGCTGCTGGGTGCGCGTGGCGCGGACTTACCAGCCCGTGATTCTGGTGCGCGCGATGCGATGCGGGCGGAGCTCGGGGCGAAGCGCCCCGAACATGGGCAGGATGCCCATGCTACGGATTTTCCGCTGCTCATCAAGTTTCTGGATGCGAGCGAGAATCTGAGCGTGCAGGTGCATCCGTCGCCGGAGTACGCCGCGTCGCACGCGGGGGCGTTTCTGAAAACCGAGTGCTGGTACATCATGGATGCGGAGCCGGGGGCGGTGATCTACAAGGGCTTGCGGCCGGAGGTGACGCGCGAGGAGTTCGCGCGGCTGGCACGGTCGGGGGCGGCGGGCGGACTCGAACTGGTGGACGCGATGGTCGCACTTCCCGCGGTGCCGGGTGAGTGTCACAACCTACCCAGTGGAACGGTACATGCGCTGGGCGCGGGCGTGCTGGTGGCTGAGGTGCAGACGCCGAGTGACACGACGTATCGGTTGTATGACTGGGGACGCACCGGGCGTGCGCTGCATGTGGAGGAGTCGATCGCGTGCGCGAGCTTTCCGGGAGAGCCGGCGCACGATGCGCTGCTATGGGGAATGACGGTGGCGCGGTGCGAACCGGGAAAGACATCGGCGCGGCTGGTGACGACGGAGTTCTTCACCGTGGATGAGCTCCGACCCGCGGCGGGCGATGTGCTCTCGGTGGAAGCGATTCTCGGCGCGGGTGGATCGTGTGTGGCGATCGTGGTGCTGGATGGGGAGTGCGAGCTTGTGGATGGCCGCGCGTTCCAACCGGTTGCGCTCAAACGCGGCGACACCGCGCTGATTCCGGCTGGAATCGGTGCACAAACATTGCTGGCGGCGGGGAGTGGGCTGCGCGTGCTGGCGGCGCGGGTGGTGTGAGAAATGTGAAACATTGGGGTGCCGTGGTGGACTGCTCTGAGTCCGCCACGCATGTTGCAATATCGTGGCGGAGTCCAAAGCGACTCCACCACGGCACCCATTGAGCATCCGATCAACCCGCGAGCGTGAACGCGCCCGATACAGCGTTGAACACAGGAACAACTGGGTATGCATCAATTCGCGCACAGAGTTCGATGTCGCGTGTCAGATGTTCGCGTGTCAGGTTGCGCCCGCCGCGTGAGGTTTGCATGAGGTTCAGCACGCCACCGGGCTGCTCGCGGGCGGTGCGCCAGAGGGTGATGGCCAGTTGCGTGGAGTCATCATCCGGGCGGGCATCGGGGAGGTTGGTCGGGCGGCCCATCGCGGCGAGTTTTTCCGCGATGGCACCGGCCGCGCCGACGTCTTCCTTGGAGACGCGATCGCGGGTGCCGGCGCAGATGATGTGGATCGGACGCTCATCCGCGCCGAGGTATCGCGCGAGGGCATCGAGATTGCCGAGG
>JBKJOD010000192.1:0-5237 GCA_046593245.1 Phycisphaerales bacterium | reverse complement strand
ACCGGCCGCACCGCCCCCGGTTCGATCTCTTTCACGATTCCCTCATCGAAACTTCATCTCAGAAAAAACCACTACACTCTTTCCATGTCCACCACCCGTCGCCCGTACATTGTCGATTGTGTGAACGCCTCTTCCGGCAAAGAGCTGGAGGTCCGCGTGATGGCCCGTTCCCGCGATGAGGCCATGCAGCTCGCCTCCGGTGATGGCATCCTCGCGTCGAGCGCCTACGAGGCCGATCCCGCGTCGGCCGCAACACCCACCGCTCCGCCGGTGCCCGCGGGCACCGATCCCGCCACGCTCCAGGAACTCAAGCGAATGCGTCAGCTTGCGGAGAAGAGCGAACGCCGCAAAGGCTTCAGCGTGGTCCGCGTCTTCCTGCTCTTCATTCTGATCCTCATCATCGTGATCGCCCTCTCAGGATTCTTTGCCGGCGGTGGCTCCCACCGCTAATGCCCCGCCCCTCCTATCAAACGCTCGAAGCCCTCCGCGACCTCGGCGCGTTCCTGCTCGCCACCATCATCATCGGCTTCGCCCTGCTGCTCTACGCCGCCCGCTGATCCGCGTCCCACCCCAGCCACGCGTCCTTCACATCCCACCCCAGCCACCGGCTGATCCGCTCGCACCACCCCTTCACGCGGTCGCTGCACCCGCACCCGGGCATGTCCTCCATCCGCCCGGGCCGATCGTGCCCCAGCCACCCGCACATCACCTCGTCGCTCAGCACCATCTTCACCGGCCACGGCACCCCGCGCCAGCGAATCCCCAGCCACCGCACCAGCCCGCGATCATCCGGCCCGCGCGGGCACGCCGAAAGTTCCATCGTGCATCCATCCCCACTGCCCACTGCCCACTGCCCACTCCCTTCCCTCGCCCTCGCCGCATCCGCCACCAGCACCCCCCCGCACACCTGCGTCACGATCGGCCGCCCGCGCACGCGACAACTCACAAACCTTGTCGCCCGCGCCTCCTGGCACGCCAGGCACATGAACACCGCCGTCGCGTCCTGATCGTCCACGTCGCATCCACCGCAGCTCATCAGCGCTCTCCCCAACAACAGAGGCCCGGGCGCCAGCCCGTGCACACGCAAAAGCCACCGAGCCATCAAGTCATCCAGGCATCAAGTCATCAACGCACCCGGTCCTCATCCCCGCATGAACAACCTCGCCGCGCTTCTCCCATCCGGCAACGCCCCATCGCTCACCGCCATCCCCGTGGCGATCTTCACCGCTCGACTCCCCGCCGGTGCCACCGGCGTCGCCAATGCGTTCCCGCTGCTCCTGCAGTTGGTGCCACACGGATCAATGGCCTGCACCGAATACGAAAAAAAGAACGTGGTGGTCTGCGAGGCCAGCGGTGAGTTCGGGTCCGCAAACACCGCCCAGTCCCCCTGCGCCGTGCCCGAGTTGCAGGTCTTGGAGGCCACCGCCAGATTGATGACAAGACCCGGCGCGTTCCCCGCGTCCACCGGGCAGACGAAGTGGTTCACGATGTAGTCCGCCACCTGCCAGTTGGGTTCCGATCCGCAGAATGGCAGCGGCGCGGGCACATCGCTGATGATGGTGTTGACGAGCACCCCCAGCGAGTAGTCTTTCTTGGTGTGCCGGATCGTCGGCAGCGGCTGGATGTAGTTTCCATTCTTGAACGTGAAGCTGTACGTGGCATCCGCCTCAAAAGTGCTGTAGTTCTGCGAGGCCATCGGCACGCTGAACACCACCTGTCGAAGTCGATACCGCACCGTCACCGTGAACGCCCCAGGACAACAGCACGGCATCCGCGTGTACGAGCCATCCGCACATGAGCGGGTGGACACGATCACCTTATTCCCGCAGTTGGCTCCACAGTCGCAGCAATCTCTGCCCGCCAGCGGATCGGTGGTGGCAAACTGCGACCCCGGCGGCACCCCGTTCTCGCCCACCGCGTCCGCGTCCGGCCCGACGGTAAAGCACCACTGCGTCCCCTGCGCGTTGGCAAACCTCCCCACCAGCCCGCACCGCGTCACCCGCGTGCGTGCGATGTACACCATCGGCGGCTCGCCGGGTCCGGGCGCCACCGGTGCCCCGCACGGCGAACACCGCAGATACGTGAAGCACACCGTGCATCGCAGATCCGCGCACCCGTCCAAGCAGTCGTAGGCGAACGCATTGTCCCCCGCGCCCTGGTGCAGCACAATGTCGTCGGCATTTAGGTTCGCCCGTGGTATCTCTTCCGGTGGTGAGGCCCGTCGATAGCATCTGTTGCGCCAGTGGATTGCGCCTCCCTCGCACCCGGCTGGAAGGCAGACCCACACGCTGAGAGGGTCATTGGAGCAATCCGCGCCGGGAATCGGCGGGCAGGCGACGTATTTGCCAACCATCGCGCACGCCCCGCCGCAGCACTCCGCCGCGCACGAATCATCCACGCCCAGCCCATCGCCATCGACCTTCTCAAACCCATCGTCATCAATGAGCGCGAGTCCACTCATTGTGCTTGATCTCCCGTGGCATGGGCTTTCCAGCCCATGTGCATCATGTTCGGGCTGCTCTGAGCCCGAACGTCTTTGCACTTCTTGCGTTCGTGTTCGGAAATGCGGGGCTCCGCCCCACACCCGGATGCAGAATGCAACGCCGGTTGCATCCTCTTGGTCTTCGTCTTCTTCCGAGGGGGCCCGCGGGGGGCGGTCCTCCGCCCCCTGCGCGTTCAAACTCTTCTCTCTGTTCTCACTCGCACCACGTCCCCCAATGCGCGTTCAAATCTGTTTCTTCACATCCGACATCCGACATCCCACATCCGCCATCCCCTCATCATCCCGTCGTCACCACCGGCCCGGTCCCCGCGCTGGTCACCGTCAGCGTCGCGTTCTGCCCCTTGCGAATCGTCAGGTCCTTGGTGCCCCCGGTCACGGTCACCGTCGCCGCCTGCTGCAGCCGCGAGGTGTCGATGGTTCCGGCCACCCCCTGGAACGTCACCGTGCCGTTGATGAGCACGCACGTCCCGCCCATCATGATCACCGTGCCCACCAGGCTCGCGGGCGTGGTCACTCCGCCGCTGGTGCTGGTCAGGTCGATCTCCAGCGTGGTGCCGGGCCCGACGATGATGGTCTTGCCCGCGCCCGTCTTCCGCTTCAGCCGCGTGTAGGTCGCCCCCGAGAGCGTGCCGTTGCCCACCGCGTCGGTGGCGTGCTCGCGGACATCCAGTTGCCCGCCCCCGCACACCGTGAAATCTTCCATCGTGGAGTCGCTGCCCACCACCACGTTGCCGCTCTCCACGATCAGCGCCACGTCGTTGTTCACCGCCGACATCCGCAGCGGCCAGTTCCCCGTCGGCCGCCAGATGATGGTCTTGATGGTGCGTCCGCCCACGCCCGCGATGTACGCGCCCGCGCCGGAGTTGCCATCAAAGAACGCGTTGGCGTCGTTGTCGATCGCCAGCTGGATGAACACCGGCGTGGAGGCATCCCCGAACGGTGAGGTGTACCCCGGCGTGAGCTTCACCGTCTCGAAGACGATCGCCGCAAACGCGTTGGGGTTTGAGTACGTCACCGGCCCGCCGGCGTTGCAGGTCAGGTTGGAGCCCGCGCCCCAGGTGGCCAGCGCCGCCGCGATGTCGTAGCTTGCGGGGTTGGAGAGATCCGTCGCGCCCGCGATCAACTTTGGATTCAGTGCGGCCATGGAGATATCGCCTCAGAGTGAGTGGTGAATGGGGAGTGGGGGGGATTGAGAGGGAGTGGGGAGTGGGCAGTGGGCAGTGGGTCAAGGCCGATGTCGTACTGCCCACTGCCGACTGCCCACTCCCTCCCCTTACAACAGCGTCGCCGCGGGCGTGAACACAAACGTCACCCGGGCCGCGTCGTCGGCGCTGGCGGTCCCGGTGGTGAGCTCCAGTCGCAGCCGCCGGCCCGGGCTGCA
The DNA here is from genome assembly GCA_046593245.1 of Phycisphaerales bacterium. Classification (GTDB taxonomy): domain Bacteria; phylum Planctomycetota; class Phycisphaerae; order Phycisphaerales; family UBA1924; genus UBA4658. The sequence goes on along the minus strand of JBKJOD010000192.1, from coordinate 1,353 downwards.
CGGGTTGCCGCGTTTGATAGCGGCCTGGTATCCGGCGGCCTTGCTCAGGGTCACATCGGTGGCAAAGGGCAGATAGGTGTTGCCGGTGGGCGCGGCCTCGGTCACCCGGGCCGCGAAGGTCGCCCCGATCACCAGGTCGCTCTCCACTCGAATGTCAAAGCTCACCGCCCAGCGCGGCACGATCGCCACTCCGGAGTACTTGGCCCCGGTGCTGGTGGCCGAGCAGTCGATGGAGCTGCGCTGCTCCATGCCCTGCGGATACGTCTCATAGGGGTTCCCAACCGGCGCGCTCTCTCCGGGCAGCCCCACCGGTCCGCCCACCGGCGTGAGCGTGGCACCGCCAAAGCTCCCCGCCCACACCCCAGCGCCCGCCGGCGTCGCGCTCTCGCTCCCGCTTCCGAGCACCCCGCTCCCAGTCCCCGGCATGCTGCTCATGTGCATCTCCAAAGTGAGTGGTCAGTGGGCAGTGGGCAGTCGGACATCGGCATTGATCCACTGCCCATTCCCAACTGCCCACTCACTCTCTTCTCACGTCCCACACACCTTCACCGCCACGATCTCGCTTCCCTCGATCAGCCACAGCTTCGTCTTTCGCATCCCGTCCTCGTCCCGGTCCCGCTCGAAGAAGCAGGTCATGCCCTTGCTGGCAGGGAAGATGCGCCGCGATCCGTTCTTCACCGGCCGCCCATACGTCGGCGTCAGGTTGTCCAGGTCGATGCCCCGCGCTCCGGCGGTGGCGATCCCCTTCACGTGGTATTTCACATCGCTGGCCCGATACGCATCCCCGTCGGGCGTCGCCACCGGCGTCCCGCTCAGCCGCACATCGGCAATCTTCGCCAGCGCAAATCGTCCCGGCGCGCCGCCTCCGGCCATCGCCGCCAGCGCGGCCACTCCGGTGCTGGCCGCATCGCTCCCGCTCCCGCCATTGCCGCCGCCCCCGCCCTCCACCAGCGTGTTGATGGTGTCCACCAGCAGCCCCAGCCACGCCTCGGAGATCGCCGCCCCCCGCGGAAGTTTCGTGAGCCGCGTCAGCCGTGCCATGGGTTCGCCTTCGTGGCATGGGCTTACCAGCCCATGTGCATCATGTTCGGGCTGCTCTGAGCCCAAACGTCTTTGGATTTCTTGCGTTCGTGTTCGGAGCTGCGGGGCTCCGCCCCACACCCGGATGCAGAATGCAGCCCCAGTTGCATCCTCTTCGTCTTCGCCTTTGGGGGTCGCGGGGGGCGGTCCTCCGCCCCCTGCGCGTTCAACTCTTCTCGCGGGTCAGGATGGCTCTGCATCCCCCTGCGCGTTCAAACTCTTTTCGTCGTTCACCACTCCCCACTGCCCAACACCCACTCCCTCATCCTCTTC
>JBKJOD010000189.1:0-13702 GCA_046593245.1 Phycisphaerales bacterium | reverse complement strand
TCACGCCGCGTCAACCGGTATGTGCGATTCACCCGGGATGCCCACAGTCAGTGCGGACTATTCAGAACCCACATGCGTCGGCTCTTCCTCGATCGGGCCGATCTCCTCGATCAAAGGCGCGACCATAGTGCAAACAACGCCGCTTGGTGCGTACTCCGTTCGTACCGTTCCACGAAGTTCGTATGCGATGGTCCCCTCAATGAGTTGGCTTCCGAACCCACGCCGCTCCGGGGGCGTGACCTGCGGCCCGCCGCGCTCCTCCCAGCGCACGCTCACCTGGCGCTCCCCCTTTTCGGTCGCCACCGTCCAATCGACGAGCACCGATCCGGTGGCATTGGAGAGAGCACCGTACTTCATCGCGTTGGTCGCCAGTTCGTTCAGCGCCATCGCCATCGCCTGCGCGGCACGGGGCCCGATCATGATGCTCTCGCCTGTCACGGCGGATTTTCCCGCCGCGCCGGAACCGAAGGCCTCCAGCGTCTGCGTGACGAGGGTGCGCAAGTCCGCGCCCTTCCAGCGCGAGCGCGCCAGCACGCTGTGCATGCGTGACATCGCCCGCACCCGTCCCATAAACTTGTCCAGGAACTCCTTGTATCCGGTTGAGCCGCGCCCCGTTTGTTCCGCCAGCGAGATCACTGCCGCGAGGTTGTTCTTCACGCGATGGTCCAACTCGGCCATCATGAAGTCCTGGCGCTGCTGGGTCAGCCGATTCTCGGTCACATCCTCCACGACGCTCGCGATGCCGATCACCTTCCCGGTTGCGTCCACCAGCGGGCAGTTGTACCACTCGCAATACAGCAGCATCCCATCCTTCCGCACATTCTGGTTTGATCCTCTGAATCCCCCCGTGTTGGAGAGGAGTCCGCGCAGGATGTCGCTGACGTATCGGCGCGACGCCTCGGGAACGATGAACGTTACGTGCTTTCCCCGCGCCTCTTCCGCGGAATATCCGAACATCCGCTCCGCCGCGGGATTCCAGCCCGTGACGCGAAACTCGGTGTCCCAATACACAACGCCCAGAGGCGTGCTCTCCACCAGTAATCGCAGACGCTGCTCGCTCTCTCGCACCCGCCGCTCGGCCAGCACCCGATTCGTGACATCACGCAGCAGCAGCAGCGCCTCGTCCGCTTGGCCGCGCACCATGCGGACTTCCCACCAGCCGCCTTCGCCGTTTGGGCGATGCACCTGATACTCGTACATCTGCGGCATTCCCGTTGCAAACAATGCCCGCAGATGCGTCCGACACTCTGCGGCACGTTCCGGGGGCAGCACTTCCTCCACGGTGCGCCCCAGGAACTTTTCGGGCGGCACGGCGAGCCGGCTCGCGTCCGTCGCGTGATATCCGACATATCGCCCCGCGCGATCCATACGGAACATCATGTCCGGGTTTGCTTCCAGCAGCGCGCGATTGGTCGCCTCGGTGCGCTCCCGCGCTTCCTCCGCCCGCGCTCGCTGCATCGCGATTCCTGCCAGATGCGCTGCCGTCGTGATCACGCCAATGTCCCGCGCCGTCGGCCCGCGCGTTTCCTTGAAGTACATCGCCAGCGATCCCAGCACGCTCCCATCGGAGGCGAGAATCGGCTCGGACCAGCACGCCCGCAGGCCGTGCTCCATCGCCACGCCTTTGTATTGCGCCCACAGGGGGTCGGTCGCTATATCCGTCACCACAACGCGATGCTTCTCCACCATCGCCGCCCCGCAACTTCCCACGCCCGAACCGATCGACACGCCTTCGATCGCTGCGTTGTACGCGCCCGGCAGCAACGGCGCGGCCACTGTTTGCACTCTCCCCTCTTCATCCAGCCGCAGCACCGACCCCATCGCGCCACTCACCTGCTCCTGAATCATCGCAACAACCAAACCCGCGGTCTGCTCGATCGCGGCCCCGGACGCGATCTTTTCCAGAACACGCCGCTGCGCATCGCTGAAGTGCTGCACATCCGCGCGCTCCGTGATGTCCTGCACCACACCGATCATCCGCGTCGGTCGCCCGTCGGCATCGTGCTCGATCTCCGCTTCCTGATGCACCCATCGCACCGCCCCATCCGGACGCACGATTCGGTGATCCACGCTATACGCTGGCCCGCCAGCCAGCGCGTCCCGGTACGCCGCAATCACACTTTCTCGATCGTCCGGATGCACACACTCCTGGAACGCTTCCACGCGTTCCGAGAATGCCGACCGCTCCAACCCGAATATCCGAAAGACTTCATCGGACCATTCCAGCCGACCATCCTCGCGCGGCTCCCACGCCCAGCTCCCGATCCGCCCCACCTTCTGCGCCTGTTCCAGCACCCGGCGGCTTTCAACCAGCTCCGCCTCCGCGAGCTTGCGGGGCGTGATGTCCTGTACCACGCTGATGAAATACGCCGGCCTCCCTCGCTCGTCCCGAACCATCGCCGCAGTCACCATCCCCCAGATGACGCTTCCATCCTTGCGAATGTAACGCTTCTCCATCGAGTAGGTGTCACCCGCTCCCGCGATCGCCGAGTCGAACAGCCGTCGGTTCGGCTCCACGTCATCAGGATGGGTCACCTCCGAGAACGTGCGCATCATCAGCTCCTCGCGCGTGTAGCCCAGCATCTGGCAGAGCCGGTCGTTCATCATCACCCATCGTCCGTCCGTGGTCACATTCGACATGCCAACCGCGGCGTGCTCGAACGTGCTGCGGAACATTACCTCTGCAGCACGTGCCTCCTCCCGCGCCCGGCGACGCTCCGTGGTGTCTGTCACCATCGCCAGCGCACCCGAGAATCGCCCCTGGTCGTCCATGATGGCGTTGGTTGAAATCGTTACCCACCGCGCCGAACCGTCCTTGCATCGCAGCCGGAACTCGTGATCCTCGGCGATCCCCGCCTCCCGCCGCTGCATGTTCCGCTCGCAGTCCGCCCGGGCCTCATCGTCCATGAACTCAAACAGGTGCTTTCCCAGCATCTCCTCGGGCGCGTAGCCCAGCATCTTGGCCATCGTCCCGTTCACAAACGTCGTGTGCCACGCGGTGTCCGCGACCCAGATCCCCTCCCGCGCCGTCTCCACGATTCGCCGATAGCTTGCCTCGCTCGCCGCCAGCTCCGCCTCCGCGATCCGCCGGCGCTGCCGGTGCAGCAGCAGCAGCGCGATCACCCCCGCCTGCAGCACGCTCGCCGTTATCACCCACGACAGCGCGCTCTTGTGCCGCTCCACCCACCCCGGCATCCGCTCCACCACCCGCGATCCCGCCGGCAGCAGCGACTCCGCCATCCCCCACTTCGCCAGCATCGGCTCCCGCACCACCACCGCATTCGTACACCCCTCGCAGGCCGCGATCGTCCCCACGTCCTCCCCAGAGAGTGCCCGCACCGCCATCTCACCCGCCTTGCGGCCCTGCCCGCGCGAATCCACAACCCGCCCTCCAACCATGCTCGGGCTCAGATTGCTCGCGAATACCCCGAATGCCGGCCGCGCCCAGTCCGTCCGCACCCCACGCACCTCCCACGTCCCCGTTTTCCCATCCCTGAAGCTCAGATACAGCAGCACCGTCTCCGGCCCAGCCGCAAGCACCTCCGCCACCAACTCCTGCTGCGTCGTCGCCTTGCTCCACTCAACCGACACATCCATCAGCTTCGCGAGCTGACCCTCCGCCTCCGCTCGCAGCCGCTCCGCGAACACCGATCCCCGCGCGACCACCAGCACCTTCCGGGTCTGCGGCCGCAGTGCGATGGCCAACTGCACGCTTCCTAGCGCGTCGATCCGCTCATACACCCCGGTTGCGTTTAGCCCCAGCTTCTGTACCTCCGCCGCGCTGGTCGTCACTCCCGTGAAGATCAGCGGCGTCTGCGCGATCATCTCGCGCCCCGGCCCCGACAGCACCCGAAACGCGATCGTGTCCACTGCAACAATCAGATCGAACTTCTGCCGCTCGTGCTGCAGCCGCAGCGTCGTCGCGAACGATGCCAGCAACTCCTCGCTCAGTTCCTCCTCCAGCGTCACCGCCGACACGATGTAGTCCGACCGTATTCGCGCAAACGGAAACGCCCGCTCGATCTCCGCCCGCACCGCGTCCTCTTGCACGCGCGTCGAACTCTGCGATCGCTCATACGACCCCACGATCAATACCGACGGCGATCGCTCACTCGCCACGGTTGTGGTCGTCGATGGCTTCGCCGCTCCCCCGGGCGCGGCCGTCTGCCCCTCCCCCACCACCGCCAGACCCGCCACGACCGCCGCGCCAATCAGCATCGCCGCGCCGCCACGTCCACTCCAGTTTCTTGGCCGCTTCCGCACGGTGAATCCCCTGCTCCTACGGCTTCCTCGCCCTCACCCCCGTTCACAAAGCGTACCATCTCTCCCAAATCCCGCGCGGCGATTTCCGCCCCGTGGCCTGCTCATTCCTTCGGAGTCTCCGCCCCATGCCCGCCCCCACCATCAACATCGCCAACATCCTCGGCCCCGAGGCCCAGTCCCTGCTCGGCTACGAGTCCAAAACCATCTCCAAATCCAAGCTCCACCTCCCGGGCCCGGACTTCATCGATCGCTCCTTCTCACAGACCGACCGCTCCCCGGTCGTCCTCCGCAACTTCCAAACCATCTTGAACCACGGCCGCCTCGGCGGCACGGGGTATGTTTCCATCCTCCCCGTCGATCAGGGCATCGAGCACTCCGCGGGCGCATCCTTCGCCCCCAATCCCGAGTACTTTGATCCCGAAAACATAGTCAAGCTTGCCATCGAGGGCGGCTGCAACGCCGTCGCCTCCACCCTTGGCGTCCTCGGCGCCGTCAGCCGCAAGTACGCCCACAAGATTCCCTTCCTCGTCAAGTTCAACCACAACGAGATGCTCACCTACCCCAACATCTTCAAGGAGTCGTACTTCGGCTCCGTCCGCCAGTGCTACGAGATGGGCGCCATCGCCGTCGGCGCGACGATCTACTTCGGCTCCGAAAACAGTCGCGAAGAGATCGCCTACGTCTCCGACATGTTCGAGGAGGCGCACGCGTTGGGCATGGTCACCGTGCTCTGGTGCTACACCCGCAACAACGCCTTCAAGGTCAAGGGCGCGGACGGGAAGTCCACCGACTACCACTCCAGCGCGGACCTCACCGGCCAGGCCAACCACCTCGGCGTCACCATCAAGGCCGACATCATCAAGCAGAAGCTCCCGACCAACAACGGCGGCTACTCAGCGCTGAACTCCGGCGGCTCGTCGTACGGCAAGTGGGACAAGCGCGTCTACACCCAGCTCTGCGGCTCCGACGAATCCGGCCACGGCGGCCACCCCATCGACCTCTGCCGCTACCAGATCCTCAACAACTACATGGGCCGCATCCCCCTCATCAACTCCGGCGGCGAGTCCAAGGGTGCGGGTGATTTGCAGGAAGCCGTGTACACCGCAGTCGTCAACAAACGCGCCGGCGGCATGGGCCTCATCTCCGGCCGCAAGGCCTTCCAGAAGCCCATGAACGAAGGCGCCGCGCTGCTGCACGCGGTGCAGGATGTGTATCTGGACAAGACCATTACGGTGGCGTGAGTTTGCAGCATGGGCTTCCAGCCCATGCTGCGGGACGCTCTGTCCGAAATGCTTTTCTCATCCCAACGAAACTCAAGCTCCCGCGTCGGCCCTCGACCCGGGAGTTTTTCTTGCCTTCGTCGCGCCTGTCAACTCCAGAATCAAACCCAACGTCGAGGATGAGGCCCTGCGAATCCTCTGGCTTGCGGCCCTCCGCGGTGAACATCCCTCTACTTCCCACCCTCCGCACTCAACGTCCGCTGCATCTTCCGCGCCAGCAGAAACGCCAGCTCCAAGCTCTGCTCGTAGTTCAATCTCGGATCGCATGGGCTCTGGTAGTTCCGCGCCAGATCCGCTTCGTTCAGGCCGCGGGCTCCGCCCAGGCATTCGGTGACATCTTCGCCCGTCAACTCAAAGTGAACGCCGCCAAGCCGCGAGCCCATCTGCTGATGGATGTCCCACGTGGCTTCGAGTTCATCGGTGATCTCTGCAAAAGAACGCGTCTTCGTTCCGTTCGCCGTCGTTGTCGCGTTTCCGTGCATCGGGTCGCACGACCACAATACCGGCCCCGCGCCCGCATCATTCTTGACCGCTTCAATCAACCCCGGCAGCTTCTGCTTCACATGCTTCGCGCCCATCCGCACGATCAGCACGATCTTTCCCTTCTCCTGCGTCGGGTTCAGTGTCCGCAGCAAATCCCCAACCTCAGCCGCCTGCGCATTCGGCCCAACCTTCACACCGATGGGATTGCGAATGCCGCGGAAGTACTCGATGTGCGCGCCTTCCAGGCCGCGCGTCCGCTCACCCACCCAGGGCATGTGCGTGCTCAGGTTGTACCACCCCTTCCGCCGCGGCACCTGCCGCGTCTGCGCACTCTCGTACAGCAGATTTAATCCCTCATGGCTCGTGAAGAACTCCGCGCTGGTGAGCTGGTCCACGCTTCGCTCGCCAATCGCTTCCATGAAGCGCAGCCCCTCCGCCAGCCGCTCGGTCATCCGCTGATACTCTTCGCGCAGTTCGGCCGGCAATCCGGCGTGCCCCATGAAGCCCAGATCCCAGTATTCGGGATGGTGGATGTCCGCGAAGCCGCCATCCATGAGTGCGCGAACGAAGTTCAGCGTCATCGCGGCGTGCGTGTATCCATCGAGCATCCGCTTCGGGTCCGGCCGGCGGGCCTGCTCCGTGAACGGTGCGCCGTTCACAAGATCGCCGTAGTACGACGGAAGTGTCACCTGCTTCCCATCAATCGTCCGCGTCTCGGTCGCGCTGGAGCGCGGCTTGGCATACTGCCCCGCGAACCGCCCCACGCGAATCACCGGGCGCTTCCCCGCATACACCAGCACCAGCGACATCTGCATCAGAATCTTCAGCTTGCTCGTGATCGCCTCCGGCCGACACTCCTCGATCTGCTCCGCACAGTCGCCGCCCTGGAGCAGGAACCGCTTGCCATCCTGGGCTTCCGCGATCTGAGCCTTGAGCCGTTCGATCTCCCAACTCGTCACCAGTGGCGGGAGCACGCGCAGGCGAGCGACGGCGGATTCGACGGCCGCGCGATCCGGGTAGAGCACTTGCTGAGATTGCAACTTGGCCAGCCAGGAGTCGGGAGACCAATCGGACGGAGTTGGCGGCACGGAAGTCGGCATGATCGAATGACTGACCCAAATGGGGTGGAAAGGGGCTTCGAATGAACATGGTAGATCGTCGCGTGCGTGCCGCGGCTGCACCCGATCGTGGGGTTTTCAGCCAGAACTGCCCACTTTCGGGGCCAATGTGACACATCCATTGTGGAGTGCGTCGTCGGCACGTACCGATGAATGCCCAAGCGACCGGTTTGACCATCTGGTACGCTGACACTGTCTTTAACCGGGCAGGCGAAGAGAGATCAACGACGAGCCGGGCCGCGTGCGAGAGCGTGGCCCGGCTTGTGTTTTTGGAACGGCTCGTGATTCAACTCGTGCAGCGCGATGAAGTGCTGAACACTTCGCGCGATGGTCATGGGTGCGAGGCGCTCCCGGGCCGCGGCACCCATGCGGGCGCGGCGGGGTGCATCGGCAATGAGCGCGAGCGCGGCGGCGCACCAGTCGTCCGCCTCGCCCAGCACGAGGCCGGTGCGATCGTGGGCGACGATCTCGCATGGGCCGCCTTGATCGGTGACGATCGCGGGCAGGCCGGACGCCTGCGCTTCCATCACGGCTTGGCCGAGCGTGTCGGTGAGGGATGGGAAGAGAAACAGGTCGGAGGATGCGTAAAGGATGGAGAACTCGGCGGCATGGCGGAAGCCGAGGAAGTGCGTGTCGTGGGCGGCGAGCTCGCGCTGCATCGCGGCGCGGTAGGGGCCATCGCCGATGATGATGAGCTGGGTGTTGAAGCCGCGTGCGTGGGCCACGGCGTGCAGGCGCGGCCAAACGCGTGCGAGCATCGGCAAGTTTTTCTCGACACTGACGCGCCCGACGTAGAGCACCTTGATGCTCGCCGCGCGGATACCGGGAAACGCGGCCCAGATCAAGTGGTCGCAATGGCGCGGGTGGAAACGATCGGTGTCGATGCCGGGTTGCAGCGCGACAATACGATCGGGGTCGATATTCATCGCAGCGACGCGTGAAGCGACTCCGGACGAGCGTACAAGCACGCGATCGAAAGGGGCATAGAAATGACGCATCGCCCCCGCGGCAACGCCCGTGATCGCGGCATCGTCGAGCAGATGATCCACGTATGCAGGAAAATCTGTGTGGTACGTGCCGATCAGCGGCAGGCCATGGCGCAGCGCGAAGCGCCGACCGGCGAGGCCGACGGGACCGGGTGTGGAGATGTGCACCGCGTCCGGGCGGAGTGCGGCAGCGCAGGCCGCCAGCGCGCCTGCACGGGGAATCGCGAGGTCCAGCATCGCGTATCCGGGCATCTGGCAGGCGAGCAGCGGCGGGAGGTTGTGAATATTCGGCGCGATGGGCACGGCGCGGCGCGTGCTGGTGAGAATGTGGATGTCGGGCGCGTGCGCCGCGATCGCCTGCACGAAGCGAGCGACGCCGTTGATGTCGGCGAGGGTGTCGGTGAAGAGGGCGATGCGCGGCACGGGCGCAGCATAAGCCAAAAAAGGAAAGTCCCTCGGACGGGGAGGCAAACCGTCCGAGGGCTTTCTGGAACACCGATCCACCTGGCGTCGGGCCTTCTCGCAACAAGCGAGCACAGCACAACGCCGGAGAGAATGTGCAATTCATCACGCAGCAAAGCCAGCGAGTTGGCCAGAGGATGTGCGAAAACGTGCCGCGTGTGCGGGCGGCGCCGGCGGATCGGGCGCTTGGAGTGATAATCTTGGCGTTAGCGCGTCGGCACAATCGCGGGCGCGTCATAGACGCCACCGGGAAGCGCGAGCGTGGTGGCCAGCAACGAGGTGCGGGCGTACAGAATCACGGGATCGCCCTCTCCCTGGCGGAGCGAGAGATGCAGCGTATTGGCGGCATAGATGTGGATGTCGCCGGAAGTGATGGTGTTCGTGATGGGGAGCGGGCCGGCGAGCGGGATGTTGTGGCGTTCGTTGCGGGTGAGCGTGAGGGCGAGTTCAGCGCGGGCGGTGGTGCCGCGGATGTGCCAGAGGAGCGCGGCGGCGACCAGCCGGGGGGCCTCACCGTTGAGCAGCGCGACGGCGGTGGCGGAACCGAGCAGCGCGGTCGGGGATATTTCCCAGCGGATCGCCAGCGCGAGTTCGGGCTCTCGAGCGGTGGCGTGCAGGGGAATGTGGCGGATGATGGCGGACATCGGTGGTGGGTTTCGGGAAGGTGATCACATGACTTTGGAAAGCAGTGTGGCGGCGAGTTTGAGCCCCTTGCCCTCGGAGCCCACGAAGCGTTCACCAAGACGATCGACGGTCTGTATCAGCGAAACCATCGCGTCCAGGCGTTCGTTGTGGAGTTTGACGGCGTCGATCGGCGCGGCAATCGCGTCCGGCTTGGGGATTCGTGCGGCGGATTCGGCGTGCTCGCCGGTTTGGTCGCGGATGTCGTAGAGCGAGGCGAGCAGCGGGAGAATCTCGCGCCGGAGGCGCTCGCGGATGACGACGCGTGCCATGGACCATGCATCGGCGTCTGCCTGGAAGTATTCCTTACGGTCGCCGCGGTGGTGGATGCGGGCGATCAAACCCCACTCAACGAGTGCGCGAAGCGACATGGATGCGTTGCCGCGCGAGATGCGGAGCTTGTCCATGACATCATCGGTGTTGAGCGGCTCGGCGGTGATGTAGAGCAGCGCGTGGACCTCGGCCATGGTGCGACTGACGCCCCATGATGGGCCCATCTGGCCCCATGCCTGGACGAACTGCTCCTGGGCCGCGGTGAGCTGGGCCTGGGTGACGGGGGGGTTGGATCGGGAGAGGCGGGGCATTTGGAGAAGTGCAGAGTGTTGAGTGCAGAGATAAAGCTCGAATCAAAGGGAATATACGTTCGAATTGGTTCAGTGGCAACTGGATTTTCAGGAATGCTTGAAAATTGATTTAACGTTCGGGCCTTGACTGTGTTCGTGAATATGCGAACGATACGGGCGCTTGGGCGAAGGAGTGCAAAGATGCCCGCGACCGAAGTTTGGTTTTTTCAGGACTCGGATGGTGCGGTTCCGGTCATGGAATGGCTTGGCAAACTTCAGAAGAGCAATGTTCGGGCGTATCAGAAGTGTCTCGCAGCGATTGCGCGGCTGGCGGCGGATGGGCACGAACTCCGACGCCCAACTGCGGATCATGTTCGAGACGGCGTGTACGAGTTGCGGGCGAAAGACGGGCGCGTGAACTACCGCATCTTGTATTTTTTTCATGGGCGGGGGGTCGCCATTCTGGCGCACGGCTTCACGAAAGAGAAGGAACTGCCCAAGGCAGATGTTGATCGCGCCATGGCGCGCAAGGCGTTGCTGGAGGCCAATCCGCGGCTGCATGTGTTTCGAGAGGAGCAGTAACATGGCGAGGCGTAAGCGAGTTGTAACGGACGCTTTGGAAATCCTTGATCGGGCACATCCGCCGACATCCGAGGATTTGGAACTGCGCGAGGCGTTTCGGCAGGACATGGAGATCGCGGAGATGATTCTCGACCTGCGCACCCGCGCCGGAATGACGCAGCGCGAGCTCGCGGCGCGGCTTGGCACAACAGCTTCCGTCATCTGCCGACTTGAGGACGCGGAGTACGAAGGGCATTCGATGGCGATGCTGCGGCGCATCGCGCGCGCGGTCGGCAAGAGAGTGGAGGTTCGATTCGTGACCGATACCGGAAAGAAGGTGGCTTGATACAGCCCGGGGATCAAGTCGGCGTCGGCAAGAGTGCGATCGATAAAAAGCGGGCCTCATCCACGAGCGGATTCCGCCGTTGGAAATCGCTGTCCCGGAACTCTCGGATGAATCTGAACATTCCCGCGCTCGCATGAGGGGGAGGGAATTGCCAATTTATTTTGGGATATCACGCCCGAACACTCCCTGTCGAGTGCTCCAAAAGAACGCATTGAATTTATAAAAACCGCGAGGAATGCCGAGCATCGTGCCATCGCCGTTCTCAAGACCATCCCTCCCAACTTTGCCAGCTCGAAAGGTTGTTGACAACGGATCAGTCAGCAGGAGATCGGGTGGATCCCAATCCCCAGAAGGTGTATACGCATCTCTGTTGACCTGAGAACTCGCCGGGCCAATGAGTTCCCCCAGCTTGGATAACTTCACGCTGTCCACACTCCCGTCAACTGTAGCGAGCCTCGTCGTGGCTTCGGGGTTGTTGAAGGTCGGGTGGAAGTCTTTACTCCCACCCGCGCGGTGGGGGCGGGTTTTGCGGGAGAAGTCGAATCGCTCGAAGATCATCACTTTGGCCTGCGGGCTTGCGACATCGTCGATGCGGTTGCGCCTCAAGGTGGTCACGCTCGCGGTCGAAGCGCGGATGGGAGTCTTGAACACACTCGGATCAAGCCAGAGCGTGGGGGACGCGAAGAAAGAGGTGTCCCATAGAACGCTGTCGATGACGCCGAGGGTTCTGGGGCGCCCCTCATTCAGGTGCGCGTAGGCCGCAGTGTCACTGGGATGCAGCAGAACATCGCTGGAAGTTGAAGACGAGGTGAGATACTGCGTCACCAAACTGCCCCAGGTAATGGCCAGGAGCTGTGAGGTGTACGAAGCGCCCGCGTAGCTGTATGTGACCACGGGGCCGCCGGTGAGTGATTGCTGGGCAATGATCTCATACCACGGCACACCCCAGGTCTGTGGATTGTTCTTGTCGAACGGGTTGACAAACGAGCCGTTGTTGTCCTGGGCGTATAGCAACTGGAGGGATGCGCACTGACGCATGTTGGCTTGGCCAACGGTCTGTCTGGCCGCGTCTCGGGCGCCACCGAGGGCGGGGATGAGAATCGCCACTAAGACCGCAATGATGGCGATGACGACGAGCAACTCGACGATCGTCCAAGCGCGATGGCACGCTGCAATGGAGGATGATCTGCCTGCCATGCGGTACATTGGCGGCGCCGGGGGAAAAGGTCTGCTTGGGGATTATATCATGTGAGCAGCACCAGGCATGACCTTGATTGATGCGGGTAGACGAGTGTACTTTGGCGTGGCAATAGCGGATACGAACGGAACCCCCCTCCGCCTTCGCTTCGCTCGGCCCCTGTCCCACCGGGGCTGGGGAGGGGGCTTACAGGATGGTGAGGTCGAGGATTCCGGCCGCGCCGAGGAGGATGGAGACGATGCCGTTGATGGTGAAGAAGGCCATGTCCAGGCCAGCTTTGCCGCGGCGGGCGAGGATGGCATGCTCGGCGATGAGGAGGAGGCCGACGAGGGCGACGGCGGTGAGGAAGAGAGGGCCGAAGCGGGGTTCGCGGCCGGTGACGGGGAGTGCGGCGAGGATGAGCAGCGTGAACGCACCGAGGTGGAGGAGGCGGCTGATCCAGATCGCGTTTTTCCAGCCCAGCAGCGCGGGGATGGAGTGGAGCTTGACGGAGCGGTCGTAGTCGATGTCTTGCAGGGCGTAGATGACATCGAAACCGGCGACCCAGAGCAGGACCATACTGGCCAGGAACCAGAGGGCGGGTGTGGTTGCGAGTGCGGCGGGGTTGATGGCGATGGCGGCCGCGAGCGGGCTGGCGGCGAGCGCGCCGCCGAGAAAGATGTGGCAGAGCGCGGTTAAGCGTTTGGTGAAGGAGTAGAAGGCGATCCAGATGAGGACGGGGATGCTGAGGATGAGGGGCCAGGGATTGTGGAAGAGGATGAGGAAGAGGGATGTGAGCGCGATGAAGCCGAGAGCGCACGCGGCGGCGATGAGCGTGCCGTCGCGGCGCGAGAGTTGGCCGCTGGCGAGGATGCGGCGCTGAGTGCGCGGGTTGGCGGCGTCGATCTTGATATCGGCGATGCGGTTGATGAGCATGGCCCAGGTGCGGGCGAGGATCATGCAGAGGATGATGAGGGAGAGTTGGAGGGCGAAGCGAGACATACCCCCTCCGTCCTTGCTCGCAAGGCCTCGCTCGGACACCTCCCCCGCTAGAGCGGGGGAGGAGGGGGGGCGGGCGAGGAAGGCGGCGAGGAGAGCGAAGGGGAGGGCGAAGACGGAGTGGGCGAGTTTGATGTCGGCCGCGGCAAGACGGAGTTTGGCGGGGAGGGAGAGGGGTTGAGCGGGTGCGGCGGACATGGGTGGGGATGGTAGATGAGGGAAGAAAAGAGCTGCCACAGATGAACACGGATGGGATGGATCGAAGGGGGTTCGAAAGAAAAGAAGGCATTGAGGCAGAAGGCATCAAGGCATCGAGGCGGGCGCGGACTTCTTCTGTCCGACTTTGGGTTCCGTTCCCTTGAGCGTCCGCGTGATATTGGCACGGTGCTTGAAGATGATGAGCAGGAGCAACGCGGCGGCGAATGCGGCGTGGATAGTGGTGGCACGCTGGTAGATGGGAATGTGCGAGAGGGAGGCGTGGAGCGATGCGGATGCGACGTGAGAGCCGACGACGACGATGGTGAGCGCGGCGGCGGCGAGGACGCTGGAGATGCCGACCATGCGGGTGATGGCCAGGGCGAGGAGCCACGCGAGCAGGGCGACGATCGCGGCGAGGGTGAAGACGGGGTAGACACCGATGAGCGCGCCGAAGCCGGTGGAGATGCCCTTGCCGCCCTTGAAGCCGAGCCAGGGCGTGAACATGTGGCCAAGAACAGCGGCGAGAGCGACCGCGAGCCAGAGCGCGGCGGAGGTGGTTTCAGAGAGTGTTGCGAGCCGCGTGGA
>JBKJOD010000087.1:0-6854 GCA_046593245.1 Phycisphaerales bacterium | reverse complement strand
GATGATCCGCTGGCCCCTGAGCGCGATCTACGAGCCGGGTGCACAGGTTGCGACCATGTCGCACTGGCCGAGCAAGATTGAGGCGATGGCGCAGCGGTGCATCGATCAGGACATCCGGATGATCAGCGGCATGCCATCGTGGGCGATGGTGCTCTTCGAGCGCGTACTGCAACTCGCGAAGGAGCGAGGGAGCCCGTGCGAGAACATTCGCGACATCTGGCCGAATCTGACGCTGCTGGTGCATGGGGGGGTGAAATACACGCCGTTTGAGCCGCGGGTGCGGCAGTTTTATTCGGGGTCATCAACGGGCGCGGATGTGCCGTGGCGGCTGGAGCTGTATCCGGCGAGCGAGGGGTTTATTGCGATGCAGGATGTGCGCGGCGATCCGGGGCTGCGTTTGCTCAGCGACATCGGGAACTACTACGAGTTTGTGCCGCTGGAGGAGATTGATTCGCCGACGGCGCGGGCGTTCTCCGCCTGGGAGGTGGAGAAGGGGCAGAAGTATGTGGTGACGATGAGCACGTGCGCGGGGCTGTGGAGGTACATCATCGGGGATGTGGTGGTGTTTGATAGTGTTCCGGATGGACTCGCAGGGCCGCACCGATTGTCCAAAGCGACAATCGGTGGCACGGGAGACGGGCCGTGCCGGATGCGCATCGTCGGGCGGCACCGGCACTTCATCAATGCGTTCGGTGAGAACCTGATCGTGGAGCACATCGAGAACGCGGTGGCAAAGGCCGCAAGCGCGGCGGGCGTGGTGGTGGGGGAGTTCACGGCCGCGCCCGTGTATGCGGGGGAGGGGAGGCGTGCGGGGTTGGAACTTGCGGTGGAAGTGGAGGGCTGGGAGAGTGAAGGAGCGGGCGCGATTGGCGTGTTCCGCGATGCGTTTGACGCTGCGCTCAAAGAGCAGAACGTGGATTACACGACCAAGCGGACAGACTCGCTCGGGATGATCGCGCCGACGATCACGGTGCTGCCGGTCGGGACCTTTCACAAGTGGCTGGAGCGGAAGGGGAAGCTGGGCGGGCAGCACAAGTGCCCGAGGTGCGCGAACCACAGGGACATCTTGACGGAGGTCGTGGCGACGGGGGGTGGTGGGTGAAGGTTGGAGACTGGTGACGGCCTCGCAGCGTCGGTGGCACATATCGATGTTGCAGGTGTCGGGAATCGGTCAGAATGGGACATCCGACAGGCCTGTGTAACGATTGCAAGTGCTTGTGGAAGCGGTGTTTAGGGGTGGCGTGGACGTTGATTGTGTGAAAAACGGACGTTTGGGGCTGACAGGCCGCACACGGGCTTGCGGCGGGCGTAAGTGAGTGTATACTAACTAAATAGTTAGTCATTGCTAGCCATTCGTGGAGATGCCCAAATGAGCACGGATCCTCGGGAACTGGAACGGACGCTGGCGGGGATTGAGGGTCGGCTGACGCGGGTCGAGCAGCGGCTGGGATTGCGGGCGGGGGAGGTGCCTGTGGCACCAGCGACGCCGCCGACGGTGCCGCCGCTAGTAGTGGTGATGCCGACGCCGGTCGTCACGCGTGTGGAGGCACCTCCGACATTGCCGAGTGTGCCCACTCCGCCGGTGGTTCCGGCGATTCCATCGACACCGGTATTCTCGCGCCACGCAGAGGGGCCGCGGCACGTTGAACCGCAGCGGCAGGATTTCGGCGCACCGGCACGCTCGGCGATCAAGCGGGTCGAGGGATCGCTGAACCTTGAAAAGATGGTTGGCGGTCGGCTCGCGGCGTACTTGGGTGCGATCTTTCTGGTGATCGGGTTGGTGATGGGGGTGACATACGGAATCAAGGAGGGGTGGTTCACGTTCCCGCCTGAGTATCGATGCATGGGCGTGGCACTGTGCGGTGTGCTGCTGGTGGGCGGCGGTTTCGTGGCGCGGCGGCGGCTGGGAGCAAATGGGGGCGCGGTATCGGCGGGATTGGGCGCGGCGGGAATTGGTGCGCTGTACGGGGCCGCGCTGGCGGCGTGGGGGATGTATGAGTTGTACGGGGCCCCGGTGGCGTTCGCGTTGCTCGCGCTGATCAGCGTTGGTGGTGTCGCGATGGGATTGTGGTGGAAATCGCTGCCGCTGGGCGTGCTTGCGCTGCTGGGCGCGTATCTGAATCCGCTGTGGATGCACAAGGAGCATTCCAGCCCGATGGTGCTGCCGGTGTATTTGCTGGCGCTGGCGGCGATGGCATTCACGCTCTCGGCGTGGCGCCCGGCCCCGTATCGAATGCTGCGTGTGATCGCGTGGTGGGGAACGGTGTTGATCGGGTATAGCTGGGTGTTCGCAACGGGGCTGGACCACCCGGTGATGGCGATCGGTTTTCTGGTGGTGGCGTGGGGGATGGTGCACGGAGAGTTGGTGCTTGGGAGCTTGCGTTCATCGGAGCTCGAGCAGGGCGTGACGCGTGGCATGGCGCGTTCCACGATCGCGCGGCCGATGCGGTCCTCGTTTGCGACCACGGTCTGGGCGGTCGGCACGGGCATGGTGGTGGCGGCCTTCGCTCGGGTACATGTCGGGATCGAGGAATGGCACATCGCGGCAGGCGGGTTTGTAGGAACGCTGGGGCTTGCGCTCGTGCTTGCGGGGCACATGCGGATCTTTCGTGATCAGCCGGAGAACGATCGGGAGCGACTGGGCGTGGCGCTGTGGGCGCAGGCGGGCGCCTTGCTGATTACCACCGTCGCGCTGGGCGTGGGCGGATCGATGCAGGTGGTGGCGTGGCTGGCGATGGGTGTGGCGGCGACGGCGGCGGGCCGCTGGGCGCGGGCACGGTCGCTGGATGTGTATGGCGTGATTGTTCTGCTGATCGCGGTGGGGCGGCTGGTGCTGTGGGAGTCGTGGCAGGGCTCGGCGACGCACGAACTACAGGGCATCGTGGTCAATCGCTGGTCGCTGCTGATGGCGATCGGCGGTGCGGCGTGGTGCGGGGCGGCATGGATGATGCAGCGGCCCAGTGGCGCGGGCACGACGGCATCGCCGAAGCGTCGCGTGGCGGTTGATCTGGCGATGGGGATGGGCGTGACGATGGCGCTCGCCGGGTGCGCGTTCACGGGAACGGTCTGGCAGATGATGGGCGTGATCGGCGGACTATGGGCGATTACGATGTTTGTTGCGGCGCGGTGGCGCGAGTCGGTGGTGCTGCGCGCCGTCGGGATCGTCGGGCTTGGGTGTCTCAGCGCGTTCATGGCGCTCTGTCACGGGCTGGACGCGGCGGAGACGTTGCAGCGGATTCCGGACTCCGTGTGGAAGATGTCGATCGGGACATTGGTGGTGACGGCGGGTTCGCTCGCGCTGCTGTGGCTGAGTGCGGTGTGGTGTGTGGGGGCGATGATGGGCGTGCTGGTGCGAAACGCACCCCCTCCGATTCTCGCTTCGCTTGAATCACCTCTCCCGCTGGAGAGGGGGAGGGGGGGATCGAGCGCGATGGTGGCGATGGGCCTTGCGCTCGCGCTGCTTGCGTTCGTCACGCATGGCACGAGTGTGGGCGCGCTAAGTGTGGCATGGGTCTGCGTTGGGCTGGTGCTGGTGGCTTTGCACGCATGGAAGCGGATGCTCGGGCTGGATGTGATGGGGCTGGCGACGTTTGTGCTGGCGGGCATTGCGTGGTGCGGGGCGTATGTGATCGACCACGATTGGCTCGCGGAGAAATACGCGGCCTTCGCGCACCCGGGGTTGTGGGTCGGCCTTGCGGTGGCGGGTGCGATGATCGCCGCAGGCGTGTGGTTGTACGGTGGAAGGCCGCGGCGTGGGACGTGGCAGGAGAGCGTGATCGCGTCGCTGGTGGTGGGGGGCGTGCTGCTGCTGGTGTGTACGAGTTTGGAGGTGTCGCGCAGCGCGGGGATATTGCTGCCGCGCGATGGGCACGCGCAGGCGGCCGCGCTGACAGTCTGGTGGGGCGTGTGCGCGGGCGTGATGCTGGTGATCGGGTTCGCGGCGGCCGTGCCGATCGTGCGGCACCTGGGCTTGGGCTTGCTCGGGCTGGCGTCGGTGAAGGCGGTGGTGTATGACCTGGCAGGCGTGGAACTCGGCTGGCGCGTGGTGAGCTTCCTCGGGCTAGGTGTGCTGATGATGGGGGTGGCGATTGCGTATGCGAAGTTGTCGAGTCGGTTGGAGAGGCAGGCCAAGGGGGCAACCGGCGAACCGGGGTAGAGCGCACATATCATCCCGCATGACGTACCGAGGCGTGTATCGAGATAGCGTGGTGGTGTTGCAAGGCGAGGTGGCTCTGCAGGATGGCGAGTCCGTGGAGGTGAACGCTGCGCCACCCGCCAAGACCAAGGCGCTGCGGGGGAGCAAGGCGAGCGTGAAGTCGAAGGCCGCTGCGCGCAGGAGCACGGGCAAGAAGACGCGGATCGCGGCGAAGGCCGCGGAGCGGGCTTTGCCCGGTGCGGGCATGTGGAAGGATCGCTGGCCCAAGTCGATGAGTTCGGCGGAGGTGGCGCGGACGTTGCGGGATGAAGTGTCGAGGCGGAAGCGATGAACGAACTCACGATCGATACGTCCGTGCTGGTGGATGTGATGCGCGAGGCCGGGCTAACGCGCGGCCAGCTCGCGGCATTGAGCGACGTCTGCACGCGTGACCTCTGAGAGTTCGTAGACTTGGCCCATGACTGGGAAGCGCCGAGTGTGGTGGATGGTCACATGGATTAGTACCGGACTTGTGCCGGTGTTTTTTCTGTGTTGGCTGAACACGGCTTCGAGTGCATCCGCGATGACCTGGCCATCGGGGAACTGGATCGCGGTTCGTTATGGGGTGATATCAGTTGGGCACTCGAATCCCGTGCCGCCCGAGTTCACGCCGGGCTTCTTTGCGACCGAGCATGATCGTGCGAGTTGGTGGGAGTACGTAGGCCCGCGTTCGGCGCTGTTCACGTTTGATCTGTTGTTGCTGACGGCGCTGGTGTTTCTGTTCGCCGCGCTGCTGTGGGGCATCCAGCTCTGGGAAGCGGCGTTTAGTAAGCCTCGCCCGGGGCATTGCGCCAAGTGCGGGTATGACCGCGGAGGATTGCCGACCAGAGCTCGTTGTCCGGAGTGTGGGCAGGCAGCAGGTGGAATATCTTGAAATCCGAGTGTGCCGTCGCGGAGCGATCGGATGGCCGAGTCCTTTAGCGAACGCCGCGGTCGAGGGGCACGCTCTACTCTTCCCCCCACATGCCCGACGTCGTCATCCGAACTTCAACACCGCCCGGCATGGCCGAGCATTTCAGCCCCATGGGACTGGTGCGCTCCATCTGGGAGCATCGGCGGCTGATCGGGAACTTCGCATCGCGCGATCTGGCGGAGCGGCACAAGGGCGCGCTGCTGGGGATGGGGTGGAACTTTCTCAGCCCGCTGCTGACGTTAGCGGTGTACACGGTGGTGTTCGGATACATCTTCGGCCAGCGCTGGGACAAGGGCAATCTGCCGGACAAGCTGGACTTCCCGCTCACGTTCTTCGCGGGCAACATTTTGTTCCATGTCTTCGCGGAGTGCGCCAATCGCGGGCCGACGCTGGTCTCCGGGCGGCCGAACCTGGTGCGAAAGGTGGTCTTTCCGCTCGAAATTCTCCCCGTCGCAGCAGTCTGGTCCGCGTGCGTGCAGGCACTCATCACGGCGGGGCTGCTGCTGGTGGTGCTGGCGTGCGTCGGTGGGATGGGTGCGCTGCACTGGCAGATCGTGCTGTTTCCGGTGGTGATGCTGCCCTTGGTGATGATGAGCGTCGGGGTGGCGTGGGGACTCTCGGCGGTCGGCGTGTTCATCCGCGATCTGCGGCATGTGGTGGTGGTGCTGACGCAACTGCTGATGTTCATGACGCCGCTGTTCTACAAGGTGGACCGCATTCCGCCGGAGTATCCGTGGCTGCGGGCGATCATCGAGCACAATCCGTTGAGCGTGATCGTGGAGAGCGGCCGGCGCGTGCTGCTGTGGGGAGAAACGCCGGACTGGATCGCCCTGCAATGGACGATCGTCTTCGGCGCGGCGGTCATGCTCGCGGGACACTTCGTGTTCTCGGCGATGCGAAGGAGCATGGCGGATGTGCACTGAGGGAATGTCGGATGTGGGATGTGCGATGTCGGATGTGAAGGCATCGGGCCCGGTGGCGGCGCCTTCTGGTTCTCCATCCCAGATCCCACATCTCACATCCGACATCGACAACGCCGCGATTTCGGTTCGCGGCGTCGGCAAGCGTTACGACATCTACTCCCGAAACATTGACCGCCTCAAGCACATCCTCAGCGGCGGGCAGAAGAGTTATGGCACGCCGTTCTGGGCGTTGCGTGAGTGTTCGTTTGAGGTGCAACGCGGCGAGGCGGTGGGGATTGTCGGGCGAAATGGCTCTGGCAAGAGCACGCTGATGCAGATCATCGCAGGGACGCTCGCGCCCACCGAGGGCGAGGTGCGGATTCGCGGGCGCATCTCCGCGCTGCTGGAGCTGGGCAGCGGGTTCAACCCGCAGTTCACGGGGCGCGAGAATGTGTATCTCTCAGGGTCGATCCTCGGGCTGAGCCGCAGGCAGATGGATGAACGGTTCGATGCCATCGCGGGCTTCGCGGATATCGGCGAGTTTCTGGATCAGCCCGTTGAGGTGTATTCCAGCGGCATGCACGCGCGGCTGGCGTTCAGCGTCTCGGTGTGCGTCGAGCCGGACATTCTGATCGTGGATGAGATTCTCTCCGTCGGCGATGCCGGATTCCAGCAGAAGTGCATCGGGCGCATGAAGAAGATGCTGGATGAGGGGCTGACGCTGCTGTTTGTCTCGCACTCGGCGGACATGGTCAAGAGCATCTGCACCCGCGGCCTGTATCTGGAGCATGGCAAGACCATCTGCTTCGGGCCAGCGAGCACGGCGGTGGACAAGTACATGCAG
>JBKJOD010000403.1:0-29146 GCA_046593245.1 Phycisphaerales bacterium | reverse complement strand
AGAAGAGCAAACCCTCATCCGCCTCCGCACCCAGGGGCTGGAGTGGGACGCCATCGCCCGCACGCTCAATCGCGATCCCCTCGCCCTCCGCAAACAGTTCAGCCGACTGCAAAGCCGCTTCCTGACCCCGGATTGAATCGACGCTGCAACAGCGCGTGCTCACCACTGCGCGAGCTCAACACCCCGCAAACCACGCACTCAGAAAATCAAAGATGTCCTGCACGCTGATCCCACCCGCGCCATTGAAATCCGCCCGCGCATCTCCCGCGAACCACCCCGCCAGAAAATCAAAGATGTCCTGCACGCTCACCACACCATCCCCGTTGTAGTCCGCCGGACACACACCCACGAACACGTTCGCGTCATCCAGATTCACCCATCCGATGTTCTCCCCCCACGCATAGCCGCGCAGGCGCTTCGCCGCCACATCAACCCGCGCCGCCAGCGGCGGTGTGGCCAGCGCCCCACCACCAAAGTTGATCCACCCCACATTCTCCCCCCACGCAAACCCGCTCAGGTTCCCCGTCCCCACATCCCGGTTCACCCCAAAGTCCGGCACCCCCACCACCGTCCCGCTCGTCGGGTTCGCATAGCTCGCGCCGTTCCCCGGCGTCCCATCCCCAAAGTTGATCCACCCGATGTTCTCTCCCCACGCAAAGCCGGAGAGAAACGATCCCCCGATCCGCACCCCCTGCGCGCCGATCGGCGACCCGCCATCGCGAAAGTTCACAAACCCGCAGTTCTCGCTCCACGCAAACTTGTGCGTGCTCGCCACGTTGGACTGCGCCATCGCCGGCGCGCCCATCACTGCCGCCACCACCGCCACCCCGATTATTCCCAGTCGCGTCATATTCCGCATGGCCATGCTCCGTGTTTTCGTTGTCTTCCCACGTCCCACAAAACCGCGCACACAATCAGAAGTTCCCCCCGCCGTCGGTGCCGCCGGAATACTTCACGTTGAAGTTGGTGACCGTGTTGTTGCGGTACACCGAGCCGGTCGCGTCGATTCCGGTGCCGGTGATGGTGCCGTCGTCGAAGACATGGCACCCCTCGACCATGTTTGCCGAGCCGCCCATTTGGATGCCGTGAAACGTCACGGCGCCGGTGCCGTTGAAGAACAGCCGCGACACAGTGCAGTTCTCGATTCGCGTTCCGATGCTGCCGAGACTGACGATGCCCCTGATCGCCAGGCCGACGTCAAAGGCCGTGGTGCTTCCGGTGTCGAAGATGCGGCACCGCCGGACCACGCAACCGATAGCGCCGTTACTGAACTGGATCCCGGTGATCTTTGCGTTGTATATGTCGATATCCTCGATCAGTAGCCCGATGTTGTTGCTGCCCGTCACGATTCCGGTGACACCGCCCGACGTGGACCCGTTGCGGATGACCACGTTCGTGGCTCCGGCAACAGTGATGGTGAGTGGAATGCTTGAAGTGCCCGTTGACTGCGAAGAGAGGCGGTACCCGTTCAGATCGATTGTCACGTTGGAGGCACTGATGGCCACCGCGTTCCCACTGCTCACGACGATGTTCCCCGTCAACACATAGCTGCCCGGCTGATTGATCGTCACCGTGCTCGTGCCGCCGGGGATTGCCGTCCGACCATCTCCCGATCCGCCCGCCGGAATCTTGTTGAATATCTCATCCAGCGTCTTCCCCGTCGACGCAATCGCCCCACCCGGCGGCGTGATCGGCCCGCCAAACACCATCGCCCCCACCACCAGCAGCGCACACGCCCCGACCACCCACACGCTCCGCCCATTCATTCGCCCGTTCATGCGCATTCCTTTCAAAGCCGCTGATCCACGCCCCCTTCACCCAGCGACACCTGCCCTTCCCCGTCACGCTCATCTCACATTTTCCTCTCACCTGCCATTTGTCATAGCGCGCAAATAACTGCCAGATCAAGACTTACACACTGACACCAAATAATCTCCAAACTTCTCTTGCATCACCGTACAAAGCACGTATATTGATCCCGTCCGCATACGCACACATCACCGGGCGCACCGCGCCCACTGGGGGTCCACATGTCCGCATTCACTCAAAGACATCGCGCCGGCGCATGTTCCGCCTCATGCCTCGATGCCTTCTGCCTCATGCCCTCTTCCCCCCAAATCCTTCTCCCCCTTCCCCCGGTATCTTCTTCACACCGGAGCACCTCATGCCCACTATCCCCACCAGCCCCCTCTCCCTCAAAGTCCTCCACCCCTGCACCCGCACCTGGGACTCGCTCGATGGCGACACCCATCGCCGCTACTGCGATGACTGCAACCTCCACGTCCACAACGTCTCCGAACTCACCGACCACCAGGCCCGCAAACTTCTCGCATCCCCCGGCCGCATCTGTATCAGCGGCCTCGCCAAGTCCGACGGCCTCCTCCTCACCAAAGACCGCCTGCGCGACGAAGCCAAGCATCACCTCCGCCGCCGCCCCCTCCTGAGAATCGCCGCCGCCCTCGGCCTGATCTCCATCCCCACCGCCCTCGCGGCCTGCGCGCAACAACGCCTGCAAGGAGATTGCAACGCCGCACTCTCCGATTCCAAGCAAACCACCGAACCCGAATATCACCGACTCGGCGGCGCACTCCCCGCCATCCAGCACCCAACTCCGCCGTCCTCCCACCCCGACATCCCCGCCCCCATCTACCCCGGCATGATGCAACGCCCGACACTCGCACCCCACCGGTCCATCAATCTACCTCCAACACCCGCTCCGCTCGATCCGCACGACCCGTAACACCCGACCTTTCCACATTCCCTGCCTTTCAGGGCGAAGCCCTGACATCCAGTAGCCGGGGGCAAACGCCGCCGCGAAGCGGCAAGTGCCGCCCCCGGAAAGCCTTACTTCATCTTCCCCATCAAAAACCCCGGCAACTCCTTCTCCGCATACGCCTTATCCCACGACCCATGATTCGTCTTCGGATACAGCGTCAACCTCACATCCTTCGCCCCCGCCGCTTTCATCGCCTCCACCACCCGCTTCGATTCTTCCGGCACCACGACATCATCATCCTCGCCGTGGAACACCCACATCGGCACGCCCTTCAGCTTCGCCGCGATCTGCTCCGGAATCAGCTTCCCGTTGTGCCCATCCGCATATCCGCAGATCGGTGCCAGCGCACACCACACCTCCGGATGCGCCGCCCCGATGCTCCACACCCCATGCCCCCCTTGTGATAATCCCGTCAGCGCGATTCGCTTGTCATCAATCCGGTACTCCCGCTTCGTCTCCTCCAGCATCTTCATCACCAGATCATCCTGATCCTCCCACTGCAACTTGGACGTCGGCTTCTGCGGCATCATCACAATGCACGGCCACCGATCCGCGTTCCACAAAATGTTCGTCCCAATCCCCTGCGCAATCTGCTTCTGCCCATCCGTCCCGCTCTCCCCGCTCCCATGCAGAAACACAATCGCCGGCCACTTCTTCCCCGCCTCATACCCCCGCGGCACATACACCACGTATTCCATCGATCGTTCCCCGATCGTCACCTTCTTGAAAACAAACCCCGTCGCGCCCGTAACGCCCGCACTCTTCATGGTGTCCTTCCCAGTCCCCGTCTGCCCGCACGAAAAACACAGCATCAAGCACATCACCACCACACCGACCGCCATCAACACCATGCGCATTGCAACATCCTCATGAAGAGTGACCATTCCGATCGCAACTCTATGGCACACCCTCTCGATTCACTCGGCACTCGGCACTCGGCACTCTGAACTCCGCACTCATCCCCCTTCACCCCCCTCCCCCCACGCTCACCGCCTGCACCTGCGTCCAGCTCTTCATCTCGTTCCCGCTCCACGTCATCCGCCCTGGCGCATACTGCTGATACAGACCCACATGCCCATCAATGAACCCGATGTTCGCCGCTCCCTCACCGCGAGCCCCATTCGCCGCGAGATTTCCGCCCCCGCCCGGCTGTGATGGATCAATCGCCCCGCTCGATCCGCTTCCGCCGCCGCCATCCGCATATTTCCCCGCCGAGTGCGGCCTTCGCTCGTTCGCATAAAACACCGCCTGCCACCTCGCATCATCCGGGTCCACATTCGGCGGCTTCACCGAGTCCCCATAGGGCCGAGCGAACAGCACCGGGTTCGTCGCATCCCCCGTCAGCACAAACCGATCCCCGAACTGCACATCCGGCACATTCAGCGAGGTATACAGCCGCCCCCCGTTCCGCGCCGCCGTGTACCGAGATTGCAGAAAATACGCCACCTTGATCGCGCTCACCTTCCGCGATGGATCCACAAACGCCTCCATCGTCTGCACATGGTCCTCAATCAGCTCCGCCCACCCCAGCCCGGGATTGTCTTCAGCCGCTGGCATGTCCGAGTCGCCGTGATACGTCTGCCACCCCGACCAGTGCGGCCCGCGCTCCCGGTTCTCATCCGCATACATCGTCAGCGCCTGCACCACCCCCCGTATGTTCGACCCGCACGCCCCCGCCCGCCCCGACTCCCGCGCCCCCTTCAGCGCAGGCAGCAACAACCCCACCAGAATCGCAATAATCGCGATCACCACCAGCAGTTCAATGAGCGTGAATCCCGCTCCCTTCCTCCCCCGCCCTGGCGGGGGAGGTGTCCGAGCGCAGCGAGGACGGAGGGGGTGTACCAGTTCCGTCTTGTCCCACTCTTCATGCACGAGCCACCTCCTCGCACACCACACGCCACCCCCGCCCCACGCATACTACCGCCAAACCTTCATGCCGCCGCACGATTTGGTACGATCCTCTTGCTCAACAACCGGAGACCACACATGAACAAACTCCTCACCGAGTTCATCGGCACCTTCTTCCTCGTCCTCACCATCGCCCTCGCCGTCACCTTTGCCGGCCCCATCACTCCCATCATCATCGGCTGCGGGCTCATGGTCATGGTCTATATGGGCGGCCCAATCTCCGGCGCTCACTACAACCCCGCCGTCACCCTCGCCGTCTTCATGCGCGGCAAGATCAAGCTCGAACAGGCCATCCCCTACGTCGTCGTCCAACTCCTCGGCGCGTTCTGCGGCGCGGCCATCGCCTATCACCTCTCCGCCACCCACGATGCCGCCGGGACGACCGTCGGCCACATGCTCATCGTCGCCCCCGCGCCCGCGTACACCATCATGCAGGCCCTCGGCGCCGAGAT
The DNA here is from genome assembly GCA_046593245.1 of Phycisphaerales bacterium. Lineage (GTDB taxonomy): Bacteria > Planctomycetota > Phycisphaerae > Phycisphaerales > UBA1924 > UBA4658. The sequence continues at coordinate 24,010 of JBKJOD010000403.1, read as the reverse complement.
CCTCTGGACCTTCGCACTCGCACTGGTCGTCCTCAACGTCGCCACCGTCAAGCAGACCGCGGGCAACTCCTACTACGGCGTCGCCATCGGCATGACCGTCGCCGCGGGCGCGGCGTGCGCCGGCAACATCTCCGGCGGCGCGTTCAACCCTGCCGTCGGCGTTGGCTCGCTGCTGGTCGCCGCCACCAAGGGCGCGAGCATCGCCCACGCCTGGCTCTACATCGTCGGCCCCTGCGTCGGCGCGGCCATCGCCGCCATCGTCTTCAAGATCCAACACGGCAGCAGCGCCGACTGATACACGCCCGGGATGAGCGAGCCCGCGAGCGAATCCCGCGGATATCCCCCTCTTCTCACGGCCGCGCCGGCGGCGCATGATTCACTTCCACAGTGCGAAAGATCATCACCGGCGCGCCGCCCGCGCCCGGCTCACCATCGTCGGGCATGTCCACATCGCCCTCAAACACAATGTCCGCCCCGCCGCCATCGTTCACCACCGCGACATGGTGCCACATCATGCCGCCCATCCTCTGCGGCTCCGGAATGGCCGCGATTTGCTCCGGCGTCAATAGTTTCTCAAGCTGATCGCGGGCCGCGCTGTCCACATCCTTCCGCGCCGAGCGCGCCGCGGCGAACGCCGGATCAATGTTCTCCTTGCTCCCCGGGCCCATCATCATCATCCCGCCGCCAGTCGGGCGCCCCGCATCCTCCGCCGCCTTCTGTGCCGCGGCCCACGAATCGTTCGCCTGCTTGGCATCCTTCTTGTACTTGGCGATCATCGCTTCCAGCGATTTCTTCTGCTCCGACGAGAGCGAGTCCAGCTTCTGTGCAGCGGCCATCTTCTTCCCGATGGTCGAGTCCTTGTAGATCCCGCGATACGCACGGGCGTCGTAAGCCTCGGCGAGCTTGCGTGCCCACTCCTCCGGCAACGACGCGCCGATCTGTCGCACGTACTTCGTGTTCACCTCGCGGATCGCCATGTCCACCACGCGATCGCGCTCCTGCTTTTTGGCGAATGACTCGCCGTCGAACTTCTGCACCGCCCCCATCGTCTTCTGCTCGTCATCCACGTTGTGCTGGCGATCCTGCAACGGTCGGTCAATGTCAACCTCGTAGAGCGCGAGCTGCTCATCGACCTTGGCGCGGAGCGTACCCGGAATGCCCAGCTTGTCGATCAGCGGGATGAGATCAACGCTCGATCCGCCGACACCCGAGCCCATCATCACCATGCCAGTGAGATACTGCTCGCGCCGGCGCATCCGCTCCAGCAAGGGCCAGCGATCGGCCTGATTCGGAGTGAGTATCGCGCGGAGATCGGAGAGAAACGTGTCGGTCAGCTTCTTGGTCGTGTCTGACTGCTCGCGCATGGTCTTGGCCATGCGCTCCTCGAAGGCCTTATGGTCGCCATCCTCCATCAACCCTTGCGCCTCCTTCATCGCGTCGCGGGTCTTCTTGCTCGCCGCACCCGTGTCCTTCTGATACGCCTCATAGAGCGCCTTCGCCGCGTCGGTCTGGGCACCGTCGAGCGCAAGCACCTTGGCGTATCGCTCAATTTTCGTCGGCGCGGCGGGCTTCGCACCGGTGACGATCACCGGTTTGTCGCCGGGCGCGGGCTGTCCGAACGCAAGGGCTGGAACACCGAGGGAGAGGCCGCAGATGAGAAAGAGCGTGGTCGTGCGAGTCATGTGGTGGCTCCAGCGCAAACCCGCCCCATACGCCAGATGCACGAGGGATCGGAACCCGTCCGGCTTGCCGGAGGTTGGCATGGATGTGGAAGCTGCGGGTTCGGGCCGAAGCGGCCCGAGCATGGGCCAGTGGGCCCATGCCACGGGGGAAAGAAAGCAGGCCCGCACGCGAATGCGGGCCTGTTCACATAGGAGGTGGCTCGGGTCAATACGCGGCGAGGGCAGACACCGCGGCGATTCGTGTGACCCGGGTCGATGATCCTTATTGCAACCTTTGTGCCAGTAATACAGAGGGCGATTCGGCCAATACCCGCCGCGGAACGGGCCAGAATGGGCCGCGGGCGCGCTGGTTGGGCCGCACGGGTGGCCTGCACGGGGCATGAGTTTGCGGTACGCTCGGGGGGCATGGCACTGGGACTCAACTCGCAACAGACCAAATCACTGGTGGCCGCGTGGCTGGGGTGGGCGTTTGATGGGCTGGATGGATTCCTGTATGTGATGGTCGGGTTTCCATTCGTGACGCAGCTTGTGGCGCGAGAGCACGGAATCGCGACAGCGGCGATCACCGGCAACGTTGATCTGACCAACGAGGTGACGCGGAAGGCGACGCTGATTCAGGCGTTCTTCCTCGTCGGGTGGGCAGTGGGTGGTGCGGTGTTCGGGCGGATCGGCGATCGGCTGGGGCGATCGCGGACACTGACGCTCACGGTGCTGACGTATGCGCTGTTCACGGGGCTCTCGTTCTTCGCGCAAACGTGGTGGCATCTGCTGATCTTCCGGTTCGTTGCGGCGCTGGGGATCGGCGGGGAGTGGGCGGCGGGGAGCGCGCTGGTGAGTGAGACGGTGCCGAAGCACTGCCGCGCGTGGGCGAGCGCGGTGTTGCAGTCAGGGTACATGGTCGGGTGCATCTCGGCCGCGCTGGCGAGCAGTTGGCTGTCGGGGTTTGAGCCCAAGTGGGTCTTCCTGATCGGCGTGATTCCGGCGTTCGCAACGGTGTGGATCCGCAGCGCGGTGCCGGAGCCGGAGCAGTGGCGCGAGCAGGCGAAACTGGCGGAGAAGCCGCCGCCGATTTCGTCGCTGTTTGCGCGCGAGCATCTCTCAACCACGATCCTGACAACGCTGCTGACAGGGATCGCGCTGACGACGGTGTGGGCGTTCTGGTTCTTCCTGCCCAAGGCGATTCAGACGATGCCGGAGGTGAAGGGCTGGACGCGGCAGGAAGTGGCGGCGCTGGTGAGCCATGTCACCATCGCGTCGCTACTGGTGAACATCGCGGGGAACTTCTTTGCAACGTACCTGGCGAAGTTCACGTCGTACCGGTTCGCGTTCACGTTTCTATTTGCGACCGGGCTGGCGTGCTTCATGTTCGGCTTTGCGCGGCCGCTGACGATGGCAACGGTGTATGTGGTGCCGTGCGTGACATCGTTCTTCATTCTCGGCGTGTTCGGGCTGTTCCCGCTGTACGTGCCGACGCTGTTTCCAACGCTGATCCGCACGCTCGGCGCGGGGGTGACGTACAACGTCGGGCGACTGTTCAGCGCGGCGGGAACATTCGCAGCGGGATGGCTGACGATCAACGCGCACGGGCCGGAGGGCGCGCTGTGGTGGGTGTCGCTGCTGTATGTGCCAGGGTTGATCGTGACGATGCTGGCGCCGCGACCCCGGTATTTGGAGTGCGCGGGGAAGTAGCGCGGAGGGCGTGTATTGAGGGAGACAGGAAAAAGGCACTCGGGCTGCGGCGGCCCGGACACGGCTCGGAGAGTCGTGCCGCCCAAGAACATGGGCTGGAAGCCCATGCTACTGAGCGTTCCACCCCCTCCGTCCTTGCTCGCTGCGCACGCTCGGACACCTCCCCCCCGCCGCCGGGGCGGGGGAGGAGGGTGGAACGTCAGTGGGACTTGGGCTGGGGGGCGTTGTAGTCGTTGAGGTTCGGGAGGACGTAGATGTAGACGAAGGTGGGCATGCCGCCGGTGGCGGCGTCACCCTGCTTTGGCGCGCAGACGATGTAGCGGCGCTTCTCGGGGATGAAGACGCTGGTGCGGGCACCGGGGGCGGTGTCCACCTGGTGCTCGACGGTGAGTTTGCCCTCGACATCGCGGAGCATGGAGATCTGGCCGCCGGGCTGGCCGCAACTGACGTAGACCCGGCGGCCCATGGGGTCCCACCAGCAGTCGGCGGCGTCGGCACCGATATCGACGCGATTGATCTCGGCGCCGGTGTTGGAGTTCAGAACCAGGAGCTTGGTGGGGTTGCGGCAGGCGACGAAGAGGCGGGCGTTCTGCTCGTCGAGGGCCATCGGCGCGGGCATGGTGGCGTCTTTGAGATCCCAGGTGGTGGTGATCTTGAACTCGGCGCGATCCACGACGACAACCTGATTTTTGCTGGCGATGCTGACGAAGAGGCGCGAGGAGCCGGGATCAATCGAGATGCCCTTGGTGGGGCCGGGGAGCTCGAGAGACTTTTCGCACTTGGTGCCATCGGCGGGGTTGATCCAACCGAGGAACTTGCCGTGGCCGAAATAGGCCTTCTTGGACTTCGAGTCGTAGCGAATCTGATCGGCCTCGCCGGGGAACTGCACGGACTTGTCGAGCGTCAGCGTGCCGGCTGGGGTGGGCTTGCCGGCGGGATCGGTGCCGGCACCGTTGATGGTGAAGACTTTGACGGAGCCATCGCCGGAGGTGAGGATGAGCTTGCGAAGGTCGGCGGCAATGGCGATGCCGGAGGGCTCGTTGAGGTCACGGACGACTTGGAGACGAGTCATGCCGGAGGGGTCCAGCACGATGAGCACGCCGCTGCGCGGGGCGGCGAAGTACATGCACTGCGAGGTCGGGTCATAGGCGATCGCGCCCATGCGCCCGTCCGGAACTCCCGTGGGGTCGGTCGGATCATTCAGAACGCTGCGCTGGATCATCGGCAGCGCGTCCTTGAACTGCGAGTACATCTGCGCGGACGCGGCGGAGGCGCCCGCGAGGCCGGCAGAGAGCGCAAGGACGAGGGAACAACGGCGTAGAGTGGTCGTGAGCATGGGAAATCCTAAGCGGGAAGGAATCGGCAAGGTTGTACGGGCGAGGGGGGCGGGCGTTTCGGGCGGGAATGGGAAGTGGGAAGTGGTGAGTGGCGTACATGCACCTGACGTTGGGGGCGGTGTGACATCTGATTGGCGATAATGGCGGGAGGTATCCGCAGAACTTGGGGAAGTGCTGGGAGAAGGGGGGCGATTTCTGAGGGATGGAAAGGCACTCGGGCCGCGGCGGCCCAAACATGGGCCGGTCGGACGATGCCACTTTTCAGGCGGCCATTTGACGCATGACGCGCAGGAGTTCGAGGAGGTGGGCGGGCGGGGCATCATCCAAGCCAAGGAGGTGGCCGACGGATTCCGGGGTTTCTTTGGCGGGGGTGACGGTGCAACTGATCATGCGCTGGCCGTTGGTGGCGTTGATGTAGGCGATGACCTCGCCGCCTTGGCCGGGCTCGACCTCGATCTGCTGGCCTGAGATTTCCAAGTGCTCGGTGCCGCCGCGGCTCTCGGCGCGGGCGAAACGCTGCATCTGCTCATCCATCATCTCGACAAGCTGGCCCTGCACGGCATCGGCGATTTCATCGGTATCGCCGATGGAATCACCGACATCGGCGAAGACACCGACCATGTCCTGATAGGCCTGACCGGTGCTGCGGACGACGCTCTCAAGATCGGTGGGAAGGACCTCAAAGAGACGCTGCGCGATGGAGGACATGGGTGCCCGTGTGGTGGGCTGGCTGTTCTTCTCGTTGAGCTGCACCGCACCGACGTAGAAGGCGATGCGGTGCAGAAGGACGGCGGGATCGACGCTCTTGCCGACCTGCGGTGCGGTGTGGTGGGAGCAGATGGGGCGGGCGAGAATGGAGGGGAGCTTCCAGCGCGTCACCAGCGCGGTGACGACATCGGCGTGGGTGAACTCGAGCTCTGCGTATTCGGCGAGATGGAGCTTGTGAGGGTTGCGGTGCTGAGCGTGGAGCGTTTCGTATTGCTCGCCCAGGAGGCGGGCCATGATGGGCTGGCCGCAATCGAGCATGAGACCGACGATGAATGCTTCCGGGGCGAGGTGCGGGCAGATGGCCTTGGCCATGGCGGAGGCGAGCGAGGCGCGGTAGACGGACTCGCCCCAGACCTTGCGGCCCATGGTGCGTGCGCCCGCGCTGGCGGCGGAGCGGCTGAGAAAGAAGCCGAGGGAAACCGCCTTGGTTTTCTCGATGCCGAGCAGGACGAGGGCGCGTTCGAGGCGGGTGACGGGTTGACGCTGCGCGTAGAACGCGGAGTTGGCGAGGCGCAGGATGCGCGCGGTAATGGCGGCATCGAGCCGGATGGCGTCCTGGTAGTCTTTGATCTGGGCGTCGGGATGCTGGGCGAGCTCAAGGAGTCGCTGGGCGATCTTGGGTTGAGACTCGACGCCAACGTGATCAAGCTGCCGGTTGAGGCGCGCGTAGAGCGCCTCAAGCTCATTGGGTGGCAGATCTTTTCGAAGCGTCGGCACTCGGAGCTTCCTGGACAACGCAAGCCGTGGGAACGGCCTGCACTTCATGGTGACCCCGGCGGCGGCGCACCGTGTGCGCCGAAACAGGGGTGTTGCTGGAAGTAAGATCGACCCGAGCGCGGGGCGGATTCATGTTGGGTTCGGGGAATTCACGGCGGGAGTGGGTGATCATCGGGCGCACAGGGTCCGAGAACTCAATGGCGGGTTGGGTGCGACAATTCAGGGACTGTGAGCAGCGCAGGCAAAGGCATCCGGGCCGCGGCGGCCCGGACATGGGCTGGAAAGCCCATGCCACTTTGGAGCTGTGTGGGCGATCAGGGTTGCAGGCGGGTGCAGGACCACGGGGACGATGCGAGATACGTCATCGCCGCGCCGGCGGGTTCCGGGCGGAGAGTGCGTGTCCACGCAGCGCGATCGTGCAGGCGGCCTGCGCCAGCGCACCAGAACTCGATGCGCTCTGCGTGGAGACGGAAGCCGCCCCAGTGCGGGGGGCGCGGGATGTTCACGATCGCGTGCCGCTCGGGCGGGTGCGCGGGATCAAGACCGAAGCGGCGAAAGGTGGCTTCCAGTTTGGCTTCGAGCTCGGCGCGAGTGGCGATCGGCTCGGACTGATCGCTGGACCAGGCACCGATGCGGCTGAGCCAGGGGCGCGAGGCGAAGTACACATCGCTCTCGGCGGTGGGGCTGCGGACGACGGGACCTTCGATGCGGACTTGGCGATCCTGATGATCCCAGTGAAACACGGCGGAGGCGCGATGGGTGGCGAGCAGCTCCCGGCCCTTTCGGCCATGCTCATTCGTATAGAAGACGATGTGGCCGGAGGCGAGGTCCATGCCTTTGCAAAGGACGATGCGGGCGCTCGGGCGGCCGGAAGGATCCACCGTGGCGAGGGTGAGGGCGTTGGGATTGGGCTGGTCTTTGCGTTTTTGCGCGGCGTCAAACCAGCTGTGGAAGAGTGGGAACGGGTCGGCGGGGAGAGCGTCGGGGAGCATCTCGCCGTCTGAGGGTGGGCGAGTGGATTGGTCGGCGTTTCCCCGGGCACTGAGGTTGGAGGGGTCGTGGGGCATTGGGAAAGCGTAAGTGGCTGTCGGTCGTGTGGGAATCCGTATCCAATGACTGCACGCTTGATGTCGATTGGGGCAGAAAAGGGAGAGAATGGGGGTGAACAAGGGGTAGCATCGGCGCATGGCAGAAGGAATGGATTCCATACAGGAAGCAAAGCCGCAGCGCGACCGAGGGGGGAAGCGGGAGCGGGTGGTGCTGCCGCTGGATAAGTTGTTTGACAAGCCGCCGCCGCACGCGCCGCTGGCGGAGATGTCGCTGCTGGGAGCGATGATTCTTGAGCCGTCGGTGATCCATGATGTGATCTCGATCCTGAAGGACTCGCGGGCGTTTTATCTGGAAGCGCACGCGGCGATTTACGCCGCGCTGGTGAAGACATACGATCAAAAGCAGGCGGGAAATCTTGTACTGCTGGCGGAGTCACTGGCGGACACGGAACAACTGAAAGATGTCGGGGGCGTCAAGTATCTGGAGAAGCTGGCGGCGGAGACGCCGGGGCCGGCGACGGCGGTGCACTTTGCCAAGATGGTTGCGGACAAGTACCGGCTGCGGAAGCTGATCGCGGCGGGTGGGCAAATCGTCTACGACGCGTACCACGCGGGGGACATGGGGCCAGATGGGTCGCGGGAGATTATCGACGCGGCGGAGGCGCTGGTGTTCGAGATCGCGCAGGCGGAGGAGACATCCGATGCGCAGTCGCTGGCGCATCTGGTGGAGCAGGAGTATCAGCGGCTGCTCGCGCTGCAAGGGAAGGGCTTCAGCGGAATCCCGACGCACTTCAAGGATCTGGATGAGATCACCAGCGGGATACAGCCGGGAGACATGATTATTCTGGCAGCGCGGCCGTCGATGGGGAAGTGTCTGGCGGCGGATTCGGAGATCGTGCTGCGCGATGGGTCGGTGGCGACAATCGAGGAACTGGTGCGGCGGGGTGGCGGAGAGATTCCGACGCTTCGCGATGGCGCGAAGATGGGATGGGCGAGGCCGTCGGACTTCATTGACGACGGGGTGAAGCCCGTGTTTGAGGTGACAACGCGGCTGGGTAGACGGGTGAAGACGACGCTGACGCATCCGTTTTTGACGGTGGAAGGGTGGAGGCCGCTCGGAGAACTGAGCGAAGGCGATCGGGTGGCGGTGCCGCGGAAGCTGGAAGCGTTTGGGGATGGGGAGATGCGGGCGTGCGAAGCGAAGCTACTGGGGTATTTGATTGGTGATGGGGGACTGACGGGAGCGGTGCCGCGATTTACATCGACGAACGCGGAAATCGTCGGGGACTTTGAGCGGAGCGTGCACGAGTTTGGCGGGTTGCGGATGAGCAAGTCTGAGAGCCGCGTGGATTTTCCGCCGTCGTGGCGGATCGTGGGGGATGAGGAGGAGCGCGAGGACGGGCGACGCGAGTTTGCGGTGCGGCTGGACCGGACGATTCGGGATCGCGGGCAGACGCAGCGGGCTGTGGCGCGGCGGGTTGGGGTGACGGCGGCATCGGTGACGCATTGGAAGTTGGGAGCGACGGTGCCGGATCGGGAGACGTTCGAGCGCCTGTGCGCCGTGCTGGAAGTGCGCGGCGATGATCTGGCACCGGGTGGGCTGGAGCGGATTCGGAAGAACGAGCCCAACCCGCTGACGCGCTGGCTGGCGGAGTGCGGGTTGATGGGAGCTGGATCGGCGGTGAAGTTCGTGCCCGCTCGGGTGTTCACGCTGCGGGCGGAACTTGTGGCGTTGTTCCTGAACCGGCTGTTCTCTACGGATGGATGGACGACGGTGCTGGCGAGCGGGCAGGCGCAGCTGGGATACGCGACGGTGAGCGAGCGGCTGGCGCGACAGGTGCAGCATCTGCTGCTGCGGTTCGGGGTGATCGCATCGCTGCGCCAACGCTGGGTGAAATACAAGGATTCACGCAGGCCGTCGTGGCAACTGGACATCACCGATGCGCAGGCGATCCGCGTGTTCATCGAGAAGATCGGTATCTTCGCCAAGAGCGAGGCGACGGATCGGGTGCTGCACGCGATTCAGGGGAAGCGGTATCAGACAAATCGTGATCTGATTCCGGTGGAAGTGTGGAACCAGATTGCGCTGGCGAAGGGCGGGATGTCGTGGGCGGAGGTGGGGCGGCGCGCGGGCTTGGAATCCATGCACGTCGGCACGCGGGCACTGCCGCGCGGGCGACTGGAACGGATCGCAGATGGGCTTGGCAGTTCTTCGCTGAAGGCGCTGGCGACGAGCGATGTGTATTGGGATGAGATCGTGTCCATCGAGCCTCTGGGGCCGGGGCAGGTGTACGACCTGACGATTCCGGAGACGCACAACTTCGTCGCAAACGATGTGTGCGTCCACAACACGGCAATGGCGCTGAACCTGGCGGAGCAGGTGGCGATGGGCGGGACGCCGTGGAGCTCGCAGCGGACGGCGCCGATGCCGGTGGCGTTTTTCTCGTTGGAAATGTCCAAGAGCGCGATTGCGCAGCGCATGCTCAGTGCGCGATCGGGGTTCAGTTCGCACGACATGCGCTCGGGAAAGCTGCGCGATGTGGACTATGACCGGCTGGGTGAGGCGATGTATGAGCTGCACGAGGCGCCGGTGTTCATCGATGACACGCCGGGGCTCACGGTGCTGGGGCTGCGCACGCGGGCGCGGCGGCTGGTGTCGCAGCATGGGATCAAGTGCATCTTCATTGACTACTTGCAGCTGATGACCGCGCCGGGGTCGGCGAAGGAGTCGCGGCAGGTGGAAGTGGCGGCGATCTCGCGCGGCGTGAAGGGGCTGGCGCGGGAGCTCAATGTGCCGGTGGTGTGTTTGAGCCAGCTCAATCGCGGGGCGGAGAATCGCGGGGATAATCGGCCGCGGATGAGTGATCTGCGCGAATCGGGCTCGATCGAGCAGGACGCGGACGTGGTGGCGCTCTTGCACCGCGAGGCGTACTACCACGTGGGCGATCAGGCGTGGCTGCAGGAGAACGAGAGCAAGATCAACGAGGCGGAGTTGATTATTGCGAAACAGCGCAACGGGCCCACGGACTCGATCAAGCTGACGTGGGACTCGAGCACGACGCGGTTCAAGGACTATGGGAACTTTTCGGGGGGCACGGTGCTGTCGGGCGGATACTCAGCGCCGGGACCGGCGCGGCGCGGCGGAGGTGGCGGCGGACCCCCAGCAGCGGCGGACCCGTTCAAGGTGGAGGTCGTGCCGTTCTCCCCGGGGAAGAAGACCGGGCCGATTGACAATCATCGGGATGGGGGTGGACCGGAGAAGGATGATGATGGGGCGGATGTGGGGTTGCCGGAGTGAGGGGTGCTATCACAGGCCCTTCTTGACATCGCAGATCGCATCCGGCACACTGGCATTGCGGGCAGGGAGCAAAGCTATGTCAAGCCCGGGAAACATTGAAGCAGCCATGTTGGCGTATCGCCGAAAGCGAGAGAGCCAAGCGATGCGCTCCGGCTTTGTCGGCGTGCTGGTAGATGTGTTCATGTTTCGGCGGATGGTTACGCCGTGGCTCATTCGATGCTTCTTCGCCGTCTGCTTCGTGGGCGCGGCGGTCGCAGCGACATATGGGGCGTGGATTATCGTGGCGGGGTCGGGTGCGACATCCGCCAACTTTGCGCCGGGCGCGGCTCCCGTCACGATGGGAGGGCTACAGGTTCCAGCCACTCTCTTCGCGGTGCAATGGATGCGACTGCTTCTTGTCATCTCGCCGTTGCTATGGCTTGTAGCCATCAGACTTCTGTGCGAGTTTAGTATTGTTGTATTTCAGATCAACGAATCGCTCACGGATGCGCGCAAGGCGATCACTACTCAAGCGATGGGCCAAACATGAGCCCATCCCCACTCCATGACCGCTGGAACGCACTCTGCGAACGGGTGGGGGTATTCAAGTCGGCGCACGAGAGCGATGTGGCGTTTGAGATGCTTTCGACGCTGTATGCGAATCCGCCGCGGAAGTATCACACTCTGGAGCACATCGCGCAGGTGCTGGGGGCGTTTGATGACGCGAAGATGCTCGCTGGCGATCGTGATGTGGTGGAGTTTGCGATCTGGCTGCACGACTGCGTGTACTTCGCGGAGCGGCCGGACAACGAGGAACGCTCGGCGGACGCGGCGGGGATGATCGCGGGGCTGCTGGGGTGCGGGGCGGAGTTCCTGGCACAGGTGCGCCCGTGCATCATGGCGACGCGGCACTCGGCGGTGCCGGAAAAAGGGGACGCCTCGCTGGTGGCGGATCTGGACCTGACGATTCTGGGGAGCTCGCGCGAGGAGTACGACCGGTACGCCGCGGCGATCCGCGCGGAGTTCGCGTTCGCGCCGGATGAGCAGTATGTGCCCGGGCGGATCGCGTTTTTGCAGCGGATGGTGGACAAAGACAGGATTTTCCATACGCCGCATTTCTTTGCGCGGATGGAGCGGGGGGCGCGGGAGAATCTGAATCGGGAGATGGATGGACTCGAGAAGAGTGTCAAGGGGTAGGGACGCGCGAGCATCCTCGGGATGCGCTCCCGGAGCGACGCTCGTTCTGGGCGTGTGTCGCAGAAGCAATCAATCTGGCGCGATCGGCTTGCCCAGCAGCATCGGCTCTTCCATGCCGGGGAGGGGCTTGGCGTCGCTGAGGGCGAGGGCGGTGGTCATCACACCGTGGAGCTGAATGTTGTCGATGACCCCACCACCTTCGCCATTGCTGCCACCAATGAGCTCGGAGCCGGGGCCGGTGGCGGTGACTTCGACATAATCCGCGCTGTGGTTGCCGCTGATGAAGGCGACGCCAAAGCGGTTGGCAAGGATGGCCCCCAGGACGCTCGTCCACTTGTTGGTCTCGATGAAGGGCATGACGCGGTGGTCCTGCATGGTCTCTTCGAGCAGCCGCTGGTCGCCGGGAGTCAGCTCGTGGCCGGTGGCCTCCAGCACGGCCCGGACCATCCTGGCGACGCGATCTTTGGGGGGCTTGATGCCGGACATCTGGGCGTCAATCCAGTCGAAGGATTTTTTCGCGCTCGCGAGGTTGGCGAAACCCTTGTTGCCATCGGAGCCGTAGAGCGTGAGGCCGGGATTGGCGTTGGCGTGGTCGGTGGTGATGATGAGGAGCGTGTCGTTGCGCTCCTTCATCCACTCCAGCACGGCGGCGATCGCCTGATCAAACTCCACCTGCTCGCGGACGAGGGATGCCGCGTCGTTGTTGTGCGCGGCGTGATCGACGCGGCCGCCTTCGATCTGGAGAACGAAGCCGTTGGAGTTCTTTTCCAGCCGCGCCAGTGCGACTTTGGACATCTCCACAAGACCCGGGCGAGTAGCGTCTCGATCGAGCACATAGGGAACGTGGCCCGAGGCGAAAAGACCGAAGAGGCGGCCGTCGGGTTTGGCGGCACGCAGCTCGGTTGCGTTGTTCACGAACTGCACATCAGGATGCTTGGCGGTCTCGGTCTTGGGGAAGTACGTGCGTCCACCGCCGAGGGCGATGTCGATGCCGCGTTCGAGGAGTTGCGAGCCGATCATGCCCTCGTAGTCGCGGCGCGGCGAGTTGGCGTAGAAACTCGCGGGCGTGGCGTGGGTGATTCGAGCGGTGGTAACGACGCCGGTGGCCTTGCCCGCTTGCTTCGCATGAATCAGAATCGGCATGAGCTGGCGGCCGTCGGGGAGGACGTTGATGCAGCCATTGTTGATGTGCTGGCCGCAGCCCCAGGCGGAGCCGCCAGCGGCAGAATCGGTGACGAGTGAATCCAGCGCGTGCGTGCGGGCGGTGGCGCGGCGGACACCCTCGCGACCCCAGAGAGACATCCACGCGCTTCCGCCGGACCAGTTGGCCCACGCGGGGCCGCTGGCGGTGTGACGGATCATCATGTCCGCGAGCGAGAGCGTGCCGGTAGACATGCCGTCGGAGACCATGAAGATGACGTTTCTGGCACGCGAGGATCGCGGAGGAGCGGCAGGCGCAGGGGGTTGGGCGGCGCGCAGTGCGCGGGCGGGGAGCATGACACCACCGGCCAGACCGATGGCCGCGCCGGCGCGGAGGAGGTCGCGGCGACCGAGCACGGGGAAGCGGTGGTCGGGATGGTGGTCAAGACGATCGTGGTCGGGGGACATGAAGGATCATTCGCAGCGCAGCACGCGGGCGCGGCGGGCTTTGCGCGATCTTGGCTCAAAATGAGTTCTCATGGATGCGAAGCGATGTCCGCTTGCGGAATGTCTCGTCTGCGAACGTTTTACCCCGACTGACACCGCGCGCGTATGCACGGCATCGCTGGAAGCATCGCTCGTCCCGGGCGTACTCAGTTGGACTTGCCAAGTCCGACCTGCTCGCGGATGGCGGCCAGTTCCGCGGGCGTGTACACGGGCTTGCCGGCGAAGAGTTTTTCGAGCTTGGCCATCAGTTCCTTCTCCTTGCCGGGGAGATAGCCGTTCTCGATATCTGCGATGTTGCCTTCCTGATCCAGAATGACGACGCATGGAATCGAGTTGGTGGTGAAGAACGCCTCGGCGGCCTTGCCGGAAACATCATTAAACTGGCGGATCGTGAGGTTTCGGCGGGCGAGGAAGGGCATCACCTTGCGTTCGTCGCCGGCGTGCTCGCGGTTCATGCCGATGAGCACGAAGGGCTTGTCGGCGTACTTCTCCTGAATCATCTGCATGGCGGGGAGCGAAGCGCAGCAGGGGCCGCACCAGGTGGCCCAGAAATCCAGGACGACGACCTTGCCCTTCATGCCGGAAATGTCCACGGTGGCGGGGGGGAGGTCGGCACCCTTGTCGTCCTTGCTTCCAAAGTCCTTGCCCACCAGCGCCGGCGCGGGCTTGCCGATTAGGGCGATCTGGTCTTTCACACCGGGATGGATGATGAACACGAACTTGTCAACCTTGCGATCCTCCGGGCCGGGCTTGAAGACAAAGGTTTCGGGTGCGACCTTGGGGTTCAGCTCGCGCTTGTAGGTGGTCGTGGTACCGACTTTCAGATATCGCGGGGCCTTCTTGGGCACGGCCAGCCCTTCGCTGTCCTCGGCGGCGATGCGGTCGGCCATGTCCTGGTACATGGCGGTCATGTTCTGACGCACGACATGGATCAGATGATCGTCATCAGAATAGAAGCGATCAAACTCGTAGGGGTTGCTTCCCGGCTGACGCTCATCAATCGCGGCCCCGTGGACCCAAAGCCCGGACTGCCCGCCCTCATCGCCATTGCGGAGACGCTCGACGGAGATGATGCCGCGAAGGGTCTGTTCCAGCGACATGCCGGGGCGCAGGATGGGCTCGCCGGGGATGTTGCGAATCTGGCCGCTGGAGAGTTGTTCAAGGGTCTCGCGCAGCAGCCACATCTCGGGCATGGGCTGCTGCACGTATTGCTTGAGCCACTTGCTGTAGACGGTCAAAGTCTGGCCGTCGGCATAGGCCTTGACATCTTTGTTCTCGATAAAGAGCTTGTTGGGCTTTTCCACGGCGTACGTGGTGGTGAAGTCCTGCTTGATGGGCTGCTGGCTCTCCACCTCGTGCTGCCAGGTGGAGACACTCTCGCCCTTCAAGCTCTTGAGCGCCTTGACGATCTCGAGTTCTTTTTCCAGCACCCAGCGGGCTTCGGTCCAGATTTCCACTCTGCGCTCGGGGGCATCCATGCTCGGCCTATCGGAGAGTTTTTTCTCCGAGCCGGGCGGGTTGAGTGCAGATTTTTCTACGGGCGGTTCGGGCTTGGAGGGAATGGTCACCGAGGGAGTAACTCTGGGTGCGGGTGTTAAGGGCTGGGCCCGCACCGGCGCGGCCGCGATGGCAAGCCCGGTGGCGGCGACCAGCGTCCAGAGAGCGGCGGGGCGCGGGGAGGAAGAGCGGTTCATGCCAAACCTTTCAAGAAGCCAGACTCGGTGACAGCCATCCACGTCCGCAGCCCGAGGCCGCGATCGCCTTGTCTATATCTCTCAGTGTACGGGTGCGGGAACGCCGGGTTCACGCGGCGGCGAGGCGAATGAGGGACAAGGCGCCGTCCGTGGCAGGGCGAAGCGGGGCAAACTCGTACAAATGCCCATCGCGGGGGCGGACGGACTGGTTATTGGTTCCCGAGAACTGAACCCGGACCAGCCCATCCCATACAACCTGATACAGTCCACACCTGCCGCGCATGGATGCACCCGCCACACCACCCCCCTCGCCCCTCCCGACCACTCGCCCCGCCGCCCCGACGGGAAGCAGCGGCGCGGCCCGACTGCCGGAAGCAGATGCCCAGCTCTATCTGCACCCGCAAACACTCGCGCGGCTGGGGACGCTTGAGCTGCGTGCCAAGATGATCGTCGAGGGCGTGATGACGGGAGCGCACCGCTCGCCGTATCACGGCTTCTCCGTCGAGTTTGCGCAGCACCGGCCGTATGTAGCCGGGGATGACATCCGGCACCTGGATTGGAAGGTGTACGGTCGCTCGGACAAACTGCACCTGAAGCAGTATCAGCAGGAGACGAATCTTGATCTGGTGGTGATGGTCGATTGCTCGGGGAGCATGAACTACGGGTCGCGGTCGTTTGAATCCGCCAGCGGCATGGGGCGGACGGTCTCGCCGGATGGGCGGAACTACTGGAGCAAGTACGACCACGCGACGGCGATCGGGGCCGCGCTCGCGTATATGTCGCTGCACCAAGGGGATCGGGTGGGGCTGACCGTGTTCGCCGATGAGGTGAAGCACATGCTCAAGCGGACCAGCGCCATGAGCAGTTGGCGGCAGATCGTCGGCGCGCTGGCCGGGCAACCGGTGGACAAGCCGACGAACATGGCGCGAGTCATCGATCAGGTGCTGGGCAAGCTGAACAACCGCTGCCTGATCGCGCTGGTGAGCGATCTGTTCATTGATCCGGAGGACTACCGGACCGCGCTCGCGCGCATCCGGCACAAGCGGCATGATCTGATCGTCTTCCAGATCGTGGACAACCGCGAGAAGGAACTGGACATGAAGGATGTCGCACCCTTCGAGGGGTTGGAAGGCGAGCCGAAGATTCGCGTGGACCCGCGGGCGATCCGCGAGGCGTACAAGGAAGTCTTCGCGGAGCATCTGGCGAAGATCGAGCAGATCACGCGATCGTTCAACTTTGACTATCAACTGGTGACGACGCACGACTGGCTGGGGCCGCCGATGGCGGCGTTTCTGGCGAAGCGGAACTCGCAGATCAAGAGGAGTAAGTTCGGATGAAGAAGGGATCAAGGGATCAAGGGATCGAGGGATCGAGGCGAGTGCGCGGCAATGTCGCGACTACTGGCCCTGATCCCTTGATCCCATGTCCCTCGATCCCATTGGAGGATCGCCAATGACCTTCCTCCACCCCGCACTCCTCGCCGCCGGTCTCGCGTGCATCGCCATTCCGATCATCATCCACCTGCTCATGCACCGTCGGCGCAAGCCAGTGATGTGGGGGGCGATGCGGTTTCTGCTGGAGGCGTACAAGCGGCAGCGGCGGCGGATCATGCTGGAGAAGTGGCTGCTGCTGGCATGCCGCGTGTTGCTGATCGCGCTGGTCGCACTGGCGATCGGGCGGCCGCTGCTGGGGCGACTGGCGCCGGGCAAGCCCGGGAAAACAATCTACATATTACTGGACAACTCGCTGACATCGGGCGTGCTTGATGGGTCGGGGGCGACCGCTCTCTCCCGACACAAGCAAGCGGCGAAGCAGGTGCTTAAGTCGCTCCGATCACTCGCGGCGTCGGGGTCGGATGCGGATCGCGTCGGGCTGATCTCGCTCGGCGGGCCGGCGGAGGGGCTGGTTGTTCCGGCATCGGCAAATCTCGGGTCGGTGGAGACACTGATCGACGCGGTGGAAGCGACGGACTCGAAAGCGGACTTTCCCGGCGCGCTCACGCTGCTCTCCGGTTCGCTCTCGCCGGTGGAGGGATCGGGGCTGGCCGCGCCGCGCCCGGATCGCTCGTTTGTGGTGCTGCTCTCGGACTATCTGGATGGCTCGCTCGATCTGGCAGCGACCTCCACGGATGCTTCGCAATCGCTCGGGGGCGTGAAACTGCCCGACGGCGTGCGGCTGATCTCATCAACACCCACGACCGAACCCGCCTCCAACATTTCCATCACCGCGCTGGAACCGCTGCGCTCCGTGCTGGTGGACGCGGCCAAGAACGCAGGAGCATCGGGAAACGCGGATCTTTCCGAGCTGGTTCGCATCATGCTGCGACGATCGGGCGATACCTCACAGCCCGCCATCACGACCGTGCGTGCCCGCATCGCGCCGATCGGCGAGGGAGAAGACGCCGCGCCGCGAGCGGAGAATCCGAGCGAACGGGCGGTGGTGCGCTGGACGGCGGGACAGGACACGGCGGTGGCGGTGGTGCCAGTACGGGCCGATCGGAAGGCGACCGGAAAGTCGGGGACTTCGGGGACAGCGGGGGGCTCCGCCGCAGCAGTGATTGTCGCGAGCATTGATGATGATGCGCTCCCCGCGGACAACCGCTGGCGACGGCCTGTGGAGTTGCGGGATGCGCTGCGCGTTGGCGTGATCGCGCCTGTGCGATTTGGCAAAGCGGAGCGGATTGACAAGCTCGATCCCGGCGCATGGGCCCGGCTTGCACTTGCCCCTGCGGGGGAAAACTCCGGCGTGGACGTCATCGACATCGAGCCAGCATCCCTGGATGCGGCGCGACTGGCCGCGCTGGATGCGGTTGTGCTCCCGCGGCCCGACCTCGTTCCCGAGCAAACTTGGGCACGGCTGAAGCTGTTTATTGACTCGGGCGGGCTTGTGCTTGTCACGCCGCCGCCGGGCGTGACCGTCCATTTGTGGGGCGACGCGATGAGCAAGTCGCTCGGACTGGACTGGACTGTGGCTCGGGAATCGCAGGATGCCAGCGGCAAGAAACTTCGCCGGGGAACGCCGCCATCAACGACGCCGAACACCGATGCGCCCTCGTCGCTGCTGAATCTGGTGGAGGGCGAACTCGATGATTTGCTCTCGCCGATCACGGTGCTGCGAACGCTGCCGATGTCGAGTGCGCCGGATTCCGGCGAGGCGCTGCTGCGGCTGGATGACAACTCCGTGCTGATGTGGGCGGGAACGCCGGGCGCCTCCGATTCCAAGCCCGCCACTCCTTCCACATCCGACGTGCGCCGTCCCACATCCGAGATCGCGCAGGGCCGCGGGCTGCTGATCTATCTTGCCGTCGCGCTTGATCTGGAATGGTCCGACTTGCCCGCGAAGCCGCTCATGGTGCCGCTGGTGCAGGAAGTGCTGCGGCAGGGGATCGGCAAGGCACGCGGAAACTGGACGACGATTGCGGGTGCGCGCCCCGCCGTGCCGACGCGCACAGCGGAGTTGCAGGAACTCGCCGATCCCGCCCGCGCGGGGGGCGATCGACTCGGCGGCGGCCGGATTCGCGTGGACAGTTCGGGACCCAATGCGGTCGCGGAGCCGGTGCGTCGCGCGGGGCTGTGGCGCGCCGTGGATGAGCGCGGTGCGAGCCGCGGCGTGATCGCCGCGAATCCCGATTCGCGTGCGGGTCGGGCACAGACACAGACCAAAGACGCGGTTTCGGCCGCGTTGAACAAGATCGCCCCAGGGCATAGCGAGGGCACCCCGGGCACGGGCACCGGCGCACCGGATGCGATCGCGTGGCTTCCACCGGATCATGCGATTCCCGGCGACGCGGCCGTCGCGAGCATCAACGACACGATGGCGACGGTCTTCGGTCGCGCGGACTCCGGATCGCCATTCTCCTGGCCACTGCTGATCGCCGCGCTGGTGCTGGCGCTGATTGAGATCGTGCTCGCCCGGCGTGCCAGCCACGCGGATATCGCGGCCGCGGCGTCACCTGCCTCCATCTCGCTCGTGCCGAGCAAGGAGGCGGCGTGAACGGTTTCTTTGACAAGCTGATCGGCTCGCCGTCGCTGCGGCTGGGGCAACCGGGCGTGGAGTTCGGCTTTGCGCTGGGCGTGCCGCCGTGGGCGTGGGCGCTCATCGCACTCGGGGCCGCGCTCTGCGGGGTGTATGCGTATCGGCGGCAGGAGGGTTCATTCGCGGCCCGCTTCGCGCTGGGTACGAGCCGCACGCTGCTGCTGATTCTGCTGGCGGTGCTGCTCGCGGGGCCGCGGCTCATCAAGCCCAACGAAACCGAAGAGAAGGACTGGGTGCTGGTGCTGGCAGATCGCTCGGCCTCGATGGCGATCGCCGATGCACCCCATGGCACGGGCCAGCCGCGCAAGACGCGCGAGGAGCAACTGCGCGAGGCGCTGCACGCCGCAGAGCCGACGTTCCGCTCGCTCGCCGCGGAGCGGGTGGTCGTCTGGCTGGGCTTTGATTCGGCCTGCTACGACCTGCCATTGAAGCCCGGCGCGGCGGAGCCCGAGCTGACGGACCCGATCGGGCATCGCACCGACCTGAACAAAGCGCTCGAACAAGCCCTGCGTCGCGGCGCCGCGCGGCCGATCTCGGGCATCGTGCTGCTCACCGACGGGCGCACCAGCGGGCCCAGCGATGAGCCCTCCCGCGCCCTGCTGCGGCGGCTGGAATCCGAGAAAATCCCGATCATCACCGTGCCGCTCGGCTCGGTGGTGGGCGTGGCGGATCTCGCGGTGCGCCGCGCGGCCGGGCCGCGATACGCGTTCGTGAAGGATTCCGTGCCCGTGGATGTCGAGTTGCAGCGCACCGGCCCAGTGCCAACGGCCACCGAGCCATCACTCGTAGAACTGATCGACTCCGCAACCGGGACCGTGCTGGACTCGCGCACGATCACATGGGATGTCCCCTCCGGCCGCGACACATCCAAACCCGAGGGCGACCCCGTCGAGCAGATGCAGCGTGTCACGCTCACCACACAGCCAAGTTCTTCCGGCACAACAAAATGGACGGTGCGCATTCGCCCCGGCTCGGCTTCCACAACTCCCGGCGACATGGTGGAGGAAAACAACACCGCCGACCTCACGATCGACCTTGTCGATCGCCCGCTCCGCGTCGCCTACTTCGACGGCTATCCGCGCTGGGAGTATCGCTATCTCAAGAACCTGCTGGTCCGCGAGCAATCCATCTCCGCCGCGGTCATGCTGCTGGCCTCCGGCAAGCGGTACATCCAGGAGGGCACCGTCATCCTGGATGCCCTGCCGCACACTGCGGAGGAGTGGAACAAGTTTGATGTGGTGATCCTCGGCGACCTTTGGCCGGGCGTGTTCACGCTGGAGCAACTCACGCAACTCAAAGAGCGCGTTTCGGTCGGCGGCGCGGGCCTGATCTGGATCGGCGGCGAGGGCGCGACCCCCGCCGCGTGGCGGACCACGCCAATGAACGAACTGCTCCCGTTTGTGATCTCCGAATCCGCCGCAACCGCGAGCCCCTCCGGGCTGGACTCCTTCGACGGCCCGGTCGTCCTCTCCCCCACTCCCGCTGCCGAACGGCTAGGCATCCTGCGGCTGGCTGAATCCCAATCCAACAACACCTGGTTCCCGCCCGCACTTTCTGACCCCGGAACAGGGTGGTCTCAGCTCTACTGGGTGCAGCGGATCGAACCGTCCATCCTGAAACCCACTGCGGAAACGTTGGCAATCGCATCGCCTGTTCAAGGGAGTGGCGTGGACACCCTCGGTGCCCGCCCCGCTCTGCTCACCATGCGGTATGGGGCTGGCCGCATCATCTATGTGGCGACCGATGAAATCTGGCGCTGGCGGTATGGCCGGGGAGAGCTCTTTCCGGAGCGGTTCTGGATCCAGCTCGTGCGGCTGCTGGGTCGCGAGTCGGTGGCGAGATCGGGCCGGCCAGCGATCCTGGAAGCCACACCGGATCGGGCGGTGGTGGACCAGCCGGTGCGGATTCAGATCACGCTGCTGGACCAGTCTCTGGCGGACTCGGCTCCGCCTTCGCTGCGGGTCAAGGTGAAGCGCGAGGGCGCGGTGGAACTGAAGCCCGCAGCCAGCCCGGCACCGGCGAGCGAGCCGGTGGAACTTACTCTGACGCCGGAAAACGTGGATTCCGGGGGGATCGGGACGCGCAAGCCGGGGGCGCGGGTGTTTGCTACGACCTGGATACCGACCGAATCCGGACGATATCGGGCGACGACGGATGATCCGACGCTGATCTCCGCGGGCGGCGCGGCGGAGGATCTCACGGCGCGGATTGATGTGTGGCAGCCGGATGATGAGATGCGCCGGCCGCAGACGGATCATCCGCTGCTGGCCAAACTCGCGGAATCCAGCGGCGGGCGGGTGCTGGAACCGGACAAACTGGCGGAACTGCCTCAACTGCTGCCCAATCGCAAACTGAAACTGGCCGGAGAGCCGGAGGTACACACGCTGTGGGATACGCCGCTGGCATTGCTGCTCGCGGTGCTGCTGCTGACGTGTGAGTGGGTGGGTCGCCGGCTGCTACGTATGGCGTGAAAGTGGTATGGGCATAGGAGCCCATGTCGCGGCCGCGGCGGCCGCGATCGGGGTGAAAGTCGGTAGTTTGGGGTAATCTGCTTCGGGCGAAGCGCCTGAACATGGGCTGGAAAGCCCATGCCACGAGTATTCTGGACGATACTGTGGAGAGGCCGCCCCGGGCGTCCATCTTGGTACGTACAACCGTGCAGTGCTGAAACCGGGAACGCCGCGTGACCAATCCGACTGAACCAACTTCCCCGACCCCCCCACCTCTTGAGACTCCCCCACTATCAGTGGGCGGGCACGGGCATGGCGAGGCGCCGGCGGGCGTTCACGGAGACATGGATGCCGCGTCGGGGCGGATCGCGGAGTGGCTGCGGCTGATTCGGAAGACAGCGCGGTCGCTGCTGGTAGCACAGCGGACGGGGTGGATCGTTGCAGGGGCGATCGTGGCGGTGATCGTCGGCGGGTTCGCGGACTACTTTCTGCGAGCGCCGATGCAGTTGCGATTGCTGGGGCTGCTGGGCGCGACCGGCGTGCTGGCGTGGTGCGTGGTGAAGTTGCTGCTGCCGGCGATGAGGTTCAAGCCGTCGCTGACGGAGATCGCGCTGCGCGTGGAGCGCAGCGGCGCGGCGGGGGAAACGGGCGTACGCGGGTTGCTGGCATCCGCTTTGGAACTCGGACGGGCGCACGACTCGCCGCGGACGCACGCCCTGGCGGTGCCGGTGGTTGCCGAGGCGGCGGACAAGCTCACGAGGATCAAGGCACGCCAGGTGTTCTCAGCGCGGCCGACGATGCGGGCGGTGGGCGCGGGCGTAGCGGCGTTCCTGCTGCTCTTTGGGCTCACGGTGACGTGGCCGGAGCACTCGCGGATCGGGCTGGCGCGAATGCTGCTGCCGTGGAGCAGCGCGCAGTGGCCCAAGCACACGGAGATTGCGGACGCGACGAACGTGGAGCACCACCCGATCGGGGCAGCGCTGGAGTTTCGTGCCGCGCTGGTGAAATCGGATCGCGATGTGGAGAAGACGAACATCGCGGCCCACTATCGCGTGATCACAGGCGGGAGTGCGGGGCCGACGCGCAAGGCGCTGCTGAGCGCGCAGCCGCGATCGGTCGGCGTGCCGGGGGCGGATGGAGCGACGATCAACGGTACGCTGTTCGAGCGGCTGATCGAGCCGACGGGGCTGACCGCCGGCAACGCGGCGACACGCACCGAGGTCGCGGCCGCGAAGATGGAACTGGAATACTGGTTTACATCCGACGACGATGAGACCACGCCGAAACGGATTCTGCTGATTGATCCGCCCGCGGTGCTGCGTGCGAGCGCGAGCATCTCGCTGCCGGAATACGCCGCCGCGATGCTGGGGGCAACGACCAGTGGTGGCACGCAGAAGATTGATTTGGGGCCGGGCACGGATGATCGGGCCGCGCCCGCGCCGATTCTGGCGGGGTCGAAGGTGAGCATCACGCTGGAGTTCAACAAGCCGCTGACACTGCCCGCAACGATGGACCCGCAATCGCCGGAGGCGTCGCGATGGATCCAGTCCGCGCTGGGGCCGGAGGCAATGCTGCTGTTCACGAAACCCGCGACGGGGCCCACGCCGGACGCGAAGATGAGCGGCGAGGGGCGGACATGGACGCTCTCGTGGCAGCACTGGGAATCAGTGCGGCTGATTGTGAAGCCGACGGACGAGTATCAGATCACGGCCGCGGAAGACGCGGCGTATCGCTTCGATGCGCTCAAGGACAATCCGCCGACGGCTTCGGTGGTGACACCTGCGGAGGACAAGTCCGTGCTGCCGACGGCGATCGTGGAGATCACCGGCGAGGCGCGGGACGATGTCGCGCTGGAGTGGGTCGCGCTGGAGCGGCAACTGGCGCGGAAGACGGCGGGCTCCGAGGCGGGAACGCCGGAGGGCGCGGCGGAGCGGGTGGAGTTTGCGCGGGCTCGCGCGGCGGACCAGCCGGTGGAGCCGGGCGCGGATGCAGCGACGCCGACGCCGGGCGCGGCGGTAAGCGTGAAGCGGCTGGTCGCGGCGCACGCGCTGGACCTCTCAACGATTCCGGAACTCAAGGCGGGCGATGAACTCTGGATCACCGCGCTGGCGACGGACGCGTTCAACCTGGAAGGCCAGCGGCACGAGCCGGTGCGCTCGACGGTGCGGAAGCTGCGGATCTTGTCGCGCGATCAACTGGTGGAGCAGATCTGGAACGAGCTTTCGACGATGCGCCGGACGGCGATCAAGGTGGATCAGGACCAGCAGGATGTGGCGAAGGTATTGCCGCCGCCGGGGCCGATGGGCGAGGAACTCTCCGCGCGAGCCGAGCGGGCACAGGCGGGACTCACGGAGCGACTGGCTCGCCAGAACCAGCAGATCGCACGGTTGCAGCAGCGCGTGAAGGAGAACGGGCTGACGGATCAGAACGTGCAGGATGTCCTCAAGCAGGCGAGCGAATCGCTGGCG